>CAITLX010000051.1 GCA_903893335.1 uncultured delta proteobacterium
CGCCTGCACGGCGGTGGGCGGCGGCGGCGGCGGGAAGCGGCGGACGGCAGCAGGCGGCGGCGTGCGCACGAGGAAGAACCAGACCGCGACGCCTGCGCCCACGAGCAGCAGCGCGTAGACGACGAGCCGCACGACGACCCCGGCGCGGCTTCGCGCGGGCGGCGGGGGCGCAGGGGCGGCCGGCTCGGCGGCGGCCTCGTCCTCGTCGTCGCCCTCTTCCTCGTCCCCCTCGTCGTCGCCCTCGGGCTCGTCGCTCGAGTCGGGTGAGGCCGTGCCCGAGAGCGGCTCGGGGATGTACTTCGGCTGGGACGACGACTCCACGCGGCCGCCGACGTCGACGAGCGGCGCGGCGCCGACGTCTTGCAGCTGCCCGCTCGCGCCGAGCAGGGTCTCGGCGAGCAGGGCGGCGGTCTGGCGCGTGCCCGCCGCAGAGCTCGGCGGCACCGAGGTGCTCGGCGGCGCGATCGAGCCGAGCCCGATCATGGTGCCGTGCCGCGAGGTGCCCGTCGCGCCCGGGGTCTCGGGGCCCGGCTGCAGCGTCGGCGAGCCGGGGCGCAGCGAGGAGCTGGCCGGCGGGTCGAACTCGCGCGTGCCGCCGTGCGCCTCGACCAGGCGGTCGATGACCTGGCGCGAGCCCTCGTCGAGCTTGATGAACTTCACGCCCATGCCCGCCGGGCGCTCGGTGGCGATCGCCTGCGAGTCGCGCTTCCACACGACGCGGCCGACGCCCTGGATGACCGTCGCGTCGCTCCCGATGCGGATCTCGAACTTGACCAGCGTCGAGGTCGGGAACGGCGAGTTGGTCTTCACGAACATGCCGCTGCGGCTGATGTCGTGGCAGTGCTGCTCGATGAACTCGTCGACCGTGGCGCTCTTGAAGCGCACGGTCATCGACAGCACTCTCGCTCGCGGGTCTTTGCGCGTGTCTTGAGACATCGAATTTTCGGGTCGGACGACGGGCCCCCCCGCGGGGGTGGCTCGCGGGGGGTTTCGCGCGGGGCGGGTGCACCCGCGCGAGACCGCCCGACCATTCTAGCGGCCTCGGGGCGAAAACCCCAAGCGCCTGGTGGAGCGGTCAGCGCTTCGCGCGGCGGGGTCTGCCACCTTTCGGCAGATCGTAGTGCAGGGTGGGGGCGAGCTTCGCGCGCCGCTTCTGCACCGCGCGGTCGAGGTTGGCCACCGCCGTGGTGCGGTCGTCGAAGAGGCGCAGCGGCGCCTTCTTCATCGCCGGGTCGCTGAGCAGCGCGTACGTCAGCCAGGGGAAGACGGCCGTCACGTCGGTGTGGCAGTAGACGCTGCCGCGCGCGACGCTCTCGGCGCTGACCTTGCCCCAGGTGTGCCCCTCGCCGGCCGGGCAGCTCGAGAGCGCGCCGTTGTCGACGGGGTCCACGCAGAACTGCACGTCGATGTCGAAGCCGTGGGTCGGCACGCCGAGGATCTGGTCGAGCAGCGGCTCGCCTTGCAGCGTGTAGTTCTTCGGGACGCCGCCGCCGAGGATCCAGATGGCCATCGGCTTCTTCAGCGTGGCGAAGCAGTGGTGCTGCACCGCGCCCATCTCGAAGACGTCGTCGTTGACGTCGATCTCGAGCTTGAAGGCGTCGCCGAGCAGGCGGCGCAGCTTGACGATGTTGAGGAAGATCGAGCCGTCCTGCACCGCGCCGACGAAGATCGGCACGCCGAGCCGGTACGCGACCGACAGCAGCGAGGGCTCCTTCACGCCGAGCGCGCGCTCGATGGCCCACATCTCGCGGCCGAGCAGCCAGTGCAGCTCGGGCGTGGTCATGCGCTTCTGGAACGCGGGCTTCTGCAAGAGCGCGCTGAAGAGCTTGTCGGTCTCGAGCAGCACGTCCTCGTCGAACCCGAGGTCGTAGATGCGGATGATGCGCGCGAGCCGCAGCGCGAGGTCGCCGGCGTTCGGGTCGATCTCGCGGATGCGGTGCCCGATGACGCGGTGGGCGTCGTGGTAGAGGTTGGCGCCCGTCGTCGTGATGCAGTCGATGATGCCGCGCTCGAGCAGCGGGATGAGGCACGACTGGTGGAGCCCCGCGGGGGTCATCGCGCCCGAGAGCGTGAGGAAGACGGCTGCGTCGTCGGCGACGCTGCGCTTCATGAGCTCGAACGCGGTGCGCTCCTGGCGACCGACGTAGGCGGGGAACGCTCCGAGGATGACGTCCTGGGGGCGCTCCTTGCCGGTGATCGCGCGGGGGCGCGCCTCGCGGGCGCGGGTGAACTCGTGCCGGAGATCGGATCGCTTGGCCATGGTGGGGGCCGCGACATTCCCCGCTGGCGGAGCGGCCGTCAAGCGGCCTGGTGGGTCACCGTCCGCCGAACTGGCGGCACTCGTGCTTGGGGCCCTTGGTCGCGTTGCGCACGCAGTCGCTGAACGCCGCGATGGCGTCCTTCTGCCTGCCGAGGTCGAGGTAGGCCGCGCCGAGCAGCATGTACATCGCCGCGTCGGTCGGGTCGGCCTCGATGGCGGCCTGCGCTGCGGGGATGCCGTCCTTCAGCCGCCCGCCGTTGATGAGCGTGCGCGCCTTCTTCTTGAGCGCCGCGGTGTCGACGAGCGGGGCGTCGGTCGCCGCAGCGGAGGCAGCAGGCGCGGCCGACGCAGCAGGTGCGGCAGACGCGCTCACGGCGGGGGCCGGGTCGGCGGAGGCGGCGGCCGGAGCGGGTGCGGCCGAGGCGCTCGCGGCGGGCGCGGGCTCCGGCTCGGGCTGGGCCGAGGCGGCGGGGGACGCGGGCTCCGCGCTCGGAGCAGCGGTCGGCTCCGGGGCCCGGGGCGTCGGCGCAGCGGCAGCGGTGGCTGCTGCGTGGGCGGGGGCCTCGACTGCAACGGCTGTGTCGCGCTGCGAGGTGGGCGTGGCCGTCGAGGCGGGCGAGGCGAGCTGGCGGACGCCGGCGAGCGCCGCGAGCACGGCCGCGGCCCCGACGACCATGGCGACGAGGCGGCGAAACTGCGCGCGCCGCGCGAGCACGTCGTCGCCGAGCAGCGGTCGCGCGTCGTCGTCCTCGTCGTCGAAGTCGAGGTGGCCGTCGCCAGCGGGGGAGGGCGCGTGTCCGCTCGCGAAGAAGGCGTCCTCGAGGTGGCCGCGGCCGCTCGTCTCGCCGCGCTCGGGGGTGTGCGCGGGGGCGGGCGTCGGCGTCGGCGAAGCGGGCACGACCTCGTCTTCGGCGGCGTGCGGCGCCCCGACGGCAGCCGACGGAGCCTCGAGCTTCTTCGGCGCCTCGTGCGCGCGCGGCGCGGCGGCGGCGTGGGTGCCGGGCTGCTGCTTGCTCTTGGTCCGCGACCGTTTGCTCATCGTGGTGCTCTGTGCGGGTCGCTCGGCCGCTCGTCGGAGCCCAGCGTCGCGGGCGCTCTGCTCGAGCCACCCGCTGAGGCGCGCGAGGGGACCCGAGATCGCGCCTGCGCGCAAGTCTCGCGAGGTCGCTTCGGCCTAAGGGGCACCGTGCCCCGGAGCGTGGCTCACGGCGTCAGCTTGACCGATCGCCCCGCGACGGGCGAGTCGGTGAGCAGCGCGGTCGTCGTCGCCTTGGTCGGCGGCGTGGCGAAGGCCACCGACGCGCCGAGATCGAACGCCAGCCCCCAGGGCACGCTCTCGTCGGCGCCGAAGAACCAGGTCGTCGCGCTGCACGCGCCGATGTGCACGCGCAGCGCCTCGAGCGTGGTCGAGAGGTCGGGGCCCGCGAGCCCCTTGGCGTGCCGGGTCGCGACGCCACCCTTGATGCGCCAGGTCGCGGTGGTGCCGTCCTTGCGCACGGTGGCGACGGCGGCGCAGTCGGGCGTCGTGCGCGCGACGACGCTCGCGGGGGCGACGTGCAGCGGCCCGGTGACGCTGCCGCGCCCAGGCGTCGCGATGGCGACGTCGGTCGCGCCGGCGGCGGCGAGCGCCGCGACGAGGGCGTCGACGTGGCGAGTCTTGGCGGCGCGCGCGGCGAAGAGCGACGCGCTCGAGGCGACCTTGCCCCGCGCGATCGCCTCGCGCAGGCGCGCGTCGCCCTCGGGTGTGGAGGGGTCGAAGCGAGCGCCGCCGACGAGCACGCCCTGCGCGTCGACCTCGAGGCTGGGCGCGACCTCGGCCTTCGGCGCGGCTGCGGCTGCGCTCGGGGCGAGCCTCGGGGCGACCTCGGCGGAGCCTGCCGCCGGGGGCGGCGCAGCCGACGGCTTCTCGTCGCACGCTGCGAGCGCAGCGGCGAGGCTCACCGCGGCGACGAGCGCGCGCGGCGTCACGGCGTGGCCTTCGGGCGGAACGCGTCGCACGCCGGGTCGCCGGCGGAGAAGTTCTGCGCGGAGGCGCAGCGCTGCGAGGCGCCCACGACCAGGCAAATGCCCCCCTGGCACTCGCTGTCGGTGTGGCACGCGGTGCCGTCGGCGAGCCGGGCGATGCACTTGGTCGAGGCGGCGTCGCACGTCGTCGCTGCGTCGCAGGGGGCCGTGGCATTGCACGGGTCGCCGAGCACGCCGTCCTTGTCGCAGTGCAGGCTGGTCGGGTTGCAGTGCGTGCCGAGCGTGCACGCGGCGTCGGCCGCGCTGCACGAGTCGCCCGCCGAGACGGCCTTGGGCACCTCGCACATGCCCGTCGAGCCCTTCTTCACGCAGACGAAGCTCTGGCTCAGGTGGCAATCGACGTCGGCGTCGCAGGTCGCGCCGGCCGTCCCGGTGCCCTCGAACACGACGCTGCACGCTGCGTTGATCACGCGCTGCTCGTCGGCCGTCAGCGTCGCGTCGGCGTACGCCGCGCGCAGCGCGTCGATGCACGCGTCGGCCTGCGCGGGGCGGTAGGTGAGCGTGGAGGGCGTCTGCGCCTTGCAGAGCTGCACCCGCACCGCGTGGCAGTCGTCGGCCGTCGTCGCGCAGTGCTGCACCAGCGAGGCCGAGCACTGCGCCGTCGCGCCGGCGTCGCAGAGCGACGCGACGTCGGGGTACTTGTACGTCGCGCCCGGCGGGTCCGAGTCGCTGCTGCCGCAGGCGGCGCCGAGGCTCAGCGCCGCGGTGACGAGGAGGAACGTGCCCAGGGCCCCACGAATCGAAGGAGTGCGCATCGCGGAGACTCTAGCCCAAAGCGGCGCCGATCGGCGCGGGGAGCGCGGCGGCCGCGACGCGCGTACCCTCGGGGCGCGCCATGCTCCCGCGTGCCCTCGTGTCGTCGCTCGTCGCGCTGGCCTGCGCCGTGGTCGCGGCGCACGCGAGCGCCCACGCGGTCGGCGTCTCGCGCAGCGTGTGGCAAGCGGGAGGCGCGCACGTCGCCGCGACCGTCACGCTCGCGTCCGCCGACCTCGC
>CAITLX010000052.1 GCA_903893335.1 uncultured delta proteobacterium
GTGCTGCGGACGCTGCGCAAGCCCGTGCGCTTCATGCGCGTGCCGGACGAGAGCCACGAGCTCACCCGGGGCGGGGCGCCGTTCCGCCGGGCCGAGAACCTGGTCCAGGTTCGCGAGTGGTTTGTCCACTTTCTGGTGAAGGGCGGGACGAGGCTGCCGCCGGTGCCGAAGGCTCGGGCGGGCCGATGAGCACATCCGCTGGCCGGGACACTGCGGTCCGGGACACGGCCGCCCGCGAGCGCGCCCGCGACCTCGTCCAGGCCTGGGACGGCCGCGCCAGCGGGCTGGGTTCGCTGCTGGGCCGCGTCACGCCAGTCGATGCCGTGGGCGTGCAGGAGCGGGTCGCCTCGCTCCAGAAGCGCTCGATCAAGAAGGCGTCAAAGGTCTGGGCGCTGCGGCTCGTGACCTCGATGATCGACCTCACTACGCTTGAGGGAAAGGACACCCCGGGCAAGGTGCGCGCGCTCTGCGCCAAGGCGATCCGGCCGATGGAGCGCGGCGACGTGCCGTCGTGCGCGGCGGTGTGCGTCTACCCGAGCCACGTCGCGACCGCGAAGAGCGCGCTCGAGGGCTCGGGGGTGCGCGTCGCGTCGGTGGCCACCTGCTTCCCGAGCGGGCTCTCGGCGCTCGACGTGCGCCTCGAGGACGTTCGGCGCGCGGTCGAGGCGGGCGCCGACGAGATCGACATGGTCATCGACCGCGGCGCGCTGCTCGCCGGGCGCCTCGACGTCGTCTTCGACGAGATCGCCGCGACGCGACAGGCGTGCGGCGCGGCCCACCTCAAGGTCATCCTCGAGACGGGCGAGCTCGGGAGCTACGACCTCGTGCACCGCGCGAGCCGCCTCGCGATCGCCGCGGGCGCCGACTTCATCAAGACCTCGACCGGCAAGATCGCCCCCGCGGCGACGCCCGCGGTGACCCTCGTCATGCTCGAGGTCATCCGCGACCACTTCCTGGCCACCGGCGAGCGCATCGGCATGAAACCAGCGGGGGGCATTCGCACCGCGAAGCAGGCGCTGCACTACCTGGTGCTCGTCGCCGAGACGCTCGGCGACGCCTGGCTCACGCCCGATCTCTTCCGTTTCGGCGCCTCGACGCTGCTCGGCGACGTGCTGATGCAGCTCGAGAAGGAGCGCACGGGCGCCTACCAGCGCAGCGACGACTTCGGCAAGGACTGACGCCCCGCACCATGATCCACAAGGTTCCCGATCCGAAGAGCGCGCCGCCGCCTGGCGGGCCCGCGAAGTTCACCTGGTCGTACGCCCCGGCGCTCGAGGCCACCGCACACGTCGCGATCGCGCCGCGCCACGAGCTGTTCATCGGCGGCAAGTGGGTCGCGCCGCACGCCAAGCGCTACCTCGACACGATCAGCCCGCAGACCGAGACGAAGCTCTCCGAGTTCGCCGAGGCAGACGAGGCTGACGTCGATCGCGCCGTGCGCGCCGCGCGCGAGGCCTACGAGAAGCGCTGGTCGAGGCTGCGCCCGATCGAGCGCGGGAAATACCTGTTCCGCATCGCGCGCATCCTGCAAGAGCGCGCGCGCGAGCTCGCCGTGCTCGAGACGCTCGACGGCGGCAAGCCCATCACCGACGCGCGCGACGTCGACGTGCCGCTCGCGGCGGCGCATTTCTTCTACTACGCGGGGTGGGCCGACAAGCTGCGCTGGGCCGCGCACGGGCGCGACGCGCGCGCGCTGGGCGTCGCGGGGCAGGTCATCCCCTGGAACTTCCCGCTGCTGATGGCCGCGTGGAAGATCGCCCCCGCGCTCGCCTGCGGCAACACCGTGGTGCTCAAGCCCGCGGAGACCTCGCCGCTCACCGCGCTCGCGCTCGCGCGCATCTGCGAGGAGGCCGAGCTTCCCGCGGGCGTGGTCAACGTCGTCACCGGCGCCGGCGCGACCGGCGCCGCGCTCGTGCGGCACGCGGGCGTCGACAAAGTGGCGTTCACGGGCTCGACCGAGGTCGGCAAGGCGATCCAGCGCGCGCTCGCGGGCAGCGGCAAGCGGCTCACGCTCGAGCTCGGCGGCAAGTCGGCCAACATCGTCTTCGCCGACGCCGCGCTCGACCAGGCGGTCGAGGGGGTCGTGCGCGGCATCTTCTGGAACCAGGGGCACGTCTGCTGCGCCGGCTCGCGCCTGCTCGTCGAGGAGAGCGTGCACGACGTGTTCGTGCAGAAGTTGAAGGCGCGCATGGAGCGCCTGCGCGTGGGCGATCCGCTCGACAAGAACACCGACGTGGGCGCCATCCACTCGCGCGCGCAGCTCGATCGCATTCTCGCGCTCGAAAGGTGCATGCTCATGAGTCGATATTCCGGCTGCCATTGGATGGCTCGCCGCACGCCGCTACCGCCGTCGCCACTCAAGGTGCTCGAGGCAGCCGTGGCTGCTTACTCGCGTTTCAACGTGCGGCCAACGGCGGCAAGCCAGGCCGCGCAGCGTCGGCATCGCCGGGAGGCCGCTGATCCCGCCACGTCCATCAAGCGCCTGGCGGTCCTGATGGAGCACTGCGCCGACCAGGTGCTGGCGAACCCCGCGTGGCAGCTGGCGTGCGTGGCGGAACCCGGGTTGCTCGCATCGCTGACCGATGTTCAGCTTGCCGGTGCGTGCACGAGCACCCAGGCCGACGCAGGCCTCCTGGCGGCAGTCGGGCATCTCTACGCGGGCAACCGCGGTGAAGGCAGGGCGATGGGCTGGCTGCTCGCCTCGCATGCCGACACTCCGCGCTCGGCGTTCGAGAACCTCATCTGCAACTGGAAGCAGCAACGAATCGGCACCCCTGTGCAGGAGATCGCCCTGCAGCGCCTGCGCGACCCGCAGAGCACGCTCCGCGGCTGGCGTGATGCCGTACCCCTGGCAATTCTCTGTGAACGAAGCCTCAGCACCCCGAGGACCATGGGCCAGCAGTGGTCGCTTCTCTGCGGCCTGCTCACGGCGGGGCACGTGCCGGCAGATGCACCGCTTCTTGATGTCATCACCATGCACTGCCGCAGCGATGTCCGTGAGCGGCTCATGGAGTACCTGCCGCCCGACTGCCCGCACGCCCGCGAGCTGCGCGAGTTCGGCGCGTACGTGAAGTTGGGCCTCTGCCACCGGATGCGCACCATCGATTACACGCTGCGGGCGGCCATCCGCCGATGGGAGGGCGTCGGTGCGCTCGGCCACGCGCCCGATCGATGCGCGCGGACGGTCTTCACCGCGAACCGGCTCGAGGATCCGTGGGCATCGAAGTGCGGTGCCCACGTGCA
>CAITLX010000053.1 GCA_903893335.1 uncultured delta proteobacterium
CTGCCGCTGCTCGGTCGCCCCCGCGTCGCCGGCGAGCTCCTGACGCGCGAGCCGGCCATCGAGGGGGCGCTGCGCGACGTCGCGCTCGAGGGGCGCCCGGGCGAGAGCGCGCTGTCGAAGCTCGCCGACGCGCGCCCGGTGCTCGTCGAGGTCGATCCGGCCTGGGACAGGCGCGTGCTCTCGCACCTGTACGCCGACGCGGGCTGGCTGCGCTTCGCCGCCGAGCCGCGCGGCCCGTCCGACCGGCGGGCCGGCTACGCGCTGGCCCGCGCCTCGGACGAGCGCGTGCTGCAAGGGGCGAAGCTCGTCGAGGGGGAGGACCGCGGCCCGACGCTGCTCGTGCTCCGCCACCAGCGCGACGCCGCGACGCTCGCTGCGGGGCTGGGCGACCGCGCCGAGGCCACGGCGCTGCTCGAGGCCCTCGCGGCCCGCAGCCACGGCGACGCCTGGGTGGCCGAGCTGACGCGGCGGGTCGCGCAGGCGCGCACCGGCTCGGTCGAGGTGCGCGGGCTGCCCGAATGAGCGCGCCCGTCCCCGACTGCCGCACCTGCGGCGCCTGCTGCTACGGCGACGAGCGCTGGATCAAGCTCGAGCGCGGCGACGACGACCGGCTCGGCGATCTCCACGCGAAGGTCACCGTGTGGGTCGAGCACGGGCGAGGCTACCGCTCGCGCGCGATGCGCATGGCCCAGGGCCGGTGCGTCGCCTACTCCGACGCGCTGCCCGACGGCTGCGGCGTCGGATGCTCGATTTACGGAGTGCGCCCCGCCGTCTGCCGCGAGCTGGACGCCGGGAGCGTGGGGTGCCTGGAGGCGCGCGCCCGCGGCGGGATTGTAGAGTAGGGAGGCCGGAGGCGTGGCTCGCGCGCCGTGCGCTCAGCGCGGATTGGGGGGAATGACGAGCGTGTTGATCGGCGACACGCTCGCGCCGCCCGGGTACGCGTAGCTGACATACTGCGTGTAGAACCCCGCGAACATCGCGCCCGTCTCGGCCGAGCCCCAGCCCCACACCGTGAGGCCGAACGGCGTCTTGCCGTGCATCTCGTGGCGGCCGTTGTCGCAGCCGCCCTGGGGCTGGAAGTTGTGCCGCACCAGATCGAAGCGCGTGTACTCGTAGGCGCCCGAGGTGCCGACCGGCTGCCACCCGTCGAGCGGCCCGTGGCAATCGAGCACGACGTCGTCGAAGCCCGCCTTGCCGCGCTTGCGCACGACCACGAGGTCGGTCTCGGGGTAGGTCGGGTCGGTGAAGAACACGTACTTGTCGAGGTACTCGCCCGGCGGGATGACGTTGACGAACTCGGCGTCGCCGCGCCCGTCGGCCGGGCCGCTCGGCGTCGCGTTCGACGGGTCGTACAGGCCCGCGCCCGTCATGTGCGCCGAGACGTAGAACGGGTGCAGCGCGTCTTGGCTGCGGACGCTGAAGGGCCCCGACGCGTCGAACTGCGCGACCTGCCCGAGCGCGAGCGCGGTCGGCGCGCCCGTGGGGACGACGGGCTCCCAGGTCAGCACGGTGCCGTCGGCTGCGCCGACCATGCGCCACGGCGGGGCCTCCTCCACGCCGTCGTAGCGGTTGCGGTAGCGCACGCCGACGTACTCGCTGCCGAGCGCGCGCACGGGGGGGATCTGCTGGTGCGCGCTCTCGTCGCAGCACGCCGCGATGCCGAGCGCGGTCATGCCGCCCCACACGCCGACGTCGGCGGAGGACTGGATGACGCTGCCCGCGAGCGACGCGCCCTGCGTGAACTGGAGCACCTGGCCGCGGTCGATCGTGTAGGTCGCGGGCGTGCCCTTCGCCGTGCCCGCCACGCCGTTGCCCGGCGCGATGTCGGCCGACGGGCTGATGGTCACTCTCGTCGCGTCCTCGTGCGCGACGATCTCGAGGAATGGCTGGTTGCCGATCGGCAATCCGCCGCCGAACGCGTCGACGGCGACGTAGTTCGAGCCCCAGGCGGTCGTCGGCAAGAGCAGCGTGCCGCTCGTCATGGCGCTGCGTCCGCCGCCGTACGGGTAGATGTCGTACGCGACGACCGGCGCCGTGCTCGCGATGTGGAACGCCGCGCCGATGCTGGTGCCGTGCGTCGCCGCGTCGGCGGTCGACAGCGCCGGGACGACCCCCGGCGGACAGTTGGTGTCGAGCCCGGGCGGCGAGGCGCCGAACCGGTCGAGGAACAGGATGGCGACCTCGCCCGCCGGGATCTGCGCGCCTGCGAGCGGCGTGTAGGTGATGGCGGCGCCCGACCCCTTGGGCAGGTAGCCAAACTTGCTCGCGTCGAGCGACTGGCCCTTCCAGTCCACCGTGAGCGTGACCGGCGTGCTCCACGTGTTGACCACGAACGCGGCGAAGCAGCCCCCCGCGCCGTCGAAGGCGATGTCGGGGTCGACCGCGTAGTACTCGCACCCGAACGTGCTCTGGTTCGCCTTCGCGGCGTCGCACGCGGCGGCGCAGCCCGCAGGCGTGCACCCCTGGTCCTCCGGGCAGGTGGAGAGCACGTTGCCGTCGCAGTCGACCACCGAGTGCATGTCGGCCGTGCAATGGGTGCCCGCGCACCCTCCGTCGCCCAGGCCGAGGCCCGTGTCGAGGTCGCCGGCGTCGAGGCTCGCGCCGCCGGCGCCCCCCTTGCCCCCCGAGGTGGACGCGCCGCCGCCTGCCGCGCACCCGGTCGCCAGGGCGAACACTCCGACGCCGACTCGTCCCAGCACGTTCACGAGGCGCATGCGTCTCCCGCGACGCAGCGAGCACGCGCGTCGATGCAGGCAGTGGGCCACACGGGGCGCGGCGTGGTCAACCGGCGCCGAGCCCCGCCGCTCAGGAGCAGTACCCGTTCAAGCACGCGCGCGCGCTCGACGAGCAGTCGAGGCAGGCCGCGCCGCCCGACCCGCACGCCTGATCGGACTGGCCCGCCTGGCACACGCCCCCCGCGCAGCACCCGCCCGGGCAGGTCGTCGCGTTGCAGGCGGCGACGCACGTGCGGCCCACGCACGCCTGGCCCTGCGCCGGGCAATCCGCGCACGCGACGCCGCCAATCCCGCACTCGCTGTCGAGGTTGCCGCCGACGCAGGAGCCGTACCAGCAGCACCCCGCCGCGCAGGTCGCGGGGCCACACGCCGTGGTGCCGCCGCTGCCGCCCGCGCCGCCATCCTGGCCAGCCGCGCCGCCGCCGCCCTCGGTCGCCGCGTCCACGCCGGGCGAGCCGCCCGCCTCGCTCGCGTCGCCCCCGCCGTCGCGATCCGCGCCCGACCAGGGCTCGGGGCTCGACGCCGCGCACGCCATGAACGTCGCCGCCCACGGGAGTGCCCACCCGGTCACCCAGCGTCGCATGGGGAGAAGCCTACACGGCTGCGCGCGCTCGCGTCGCGCGGGCTCAGCGGTGCAGCTGGGGGTCGGACTTCTGCATGAGCTCGCACATCGGCGGGCTCAGCGAGATCTGGCACGCGCGCTTGGCGGCGGTGGCGCTCGCCGCGAGGTCGCGCTTCGCCCTGTAATAGACGGCGAGGTCGTGGCACGCGGCCGAGCGCGCGTTCGTCGCGCCGGAGCGAGGTCGGTCGGCCTCCATCTCGCAACCCTTCTTCAGCAGCGCGAGGCCCTTGGCCTCGTCGATCGGCGGGAGGTGCGACATGGAGTCGATCAGCTCGCCGAGCAGCCGCTGCGCCGCGCCCTTGCACCCGCGCGCGTCGCCCAGCTCGCACGCCTTGGCGTAGGAGTCGATCGTCCCGTGGCTGTGCTTGCGGGCATGGTCGTCGCCCTGCTGCACGCACGCGTCGACGAGCCCCGCGTCGCAGCCTGCCTCGCACATGCGGCGCTGGTCGTCGTCGAGCAGGCCGGCGCGGCCTCGCGGGTCGAGGCAGCCGCGCTCGCAGGCGGCGCTGTCGCCGCCGCTGCAGCTGGCCTTCGTGCGCTGCACGTCCGCTGCGCTCGACGTCGGGGGCGACGCGGTGGGCGGGGGGGCGGACGCTCCGCCTCCGCCGCACGCGAGCGCCGTGCAAGCGACCGAGAGAGCGAGCAGGGTGCGGCGAGCGGCGAACGTGAGGCGCATCGCGCCGCGTGTAATTCCCCGAGCGATCGCGGGCAACGCGATTCGTGCCGCGCTCCGGGGTCTTAGGTCCGAGGTTGGGCGGTGCGCGACAGGTTATGAATCTGGACAATGAGAATTTTGCCGATGCCCGCCCGCTTCGGGGCATGCCTCGCGCTCCTCGCGGTGCTCGGCGCCTCGCGGCGCGCGGCCGCCCAGACCTACACGGGCCCGCAGGTCCGGGCGGCCACCGAGGCGTCGATCGACATCCTGAAGGACCAGGTCTCGCTCCTGGCGGTGCAGGACCGCTACGGATCGGTGCTCAGCTACTTGTCGGGCACCTACAAGCTCTCGCCGATGCGGTTCGCCGAGGCCGACGGCACGCGCTCGCGCAAGGTCGCCGCGCGCGTCGAGACGATGGTGGGGCTCGGCTTCGGCACGACCGACGGCTTCGGCCTCTTCGGCGGCGTATGGACGGACATCGCCCGCATCGGCCCGGGCAGCCAGGACGGCGCCTGGCAGGGCATCGCGTTCGTCGGCGCAGCGGCGCTCGGCTTTCAGCTCGCCTACGACTTCTACCTCGACAATCCCTTCGACGGCGTCGACGCCTACGGCAACTTCAACTCCGGGAAGACGACCGCGGAGAGCGACCCCGGCTTCGCGCCCGCTGGCCTGGCCGCAGGCGGTCGGTCCGGCGGCCCGAAGAACGCAATCCTCGTCTACCACGAGAGCGGCGCCTCGCTCGTCGTCGTGCGCGAGGCGAAGCCGTGGCCGGAATCGGGCACGACGGTGTCGGAGGTCCGAGCGCAGCTCCAGCCGCTCCGGCAATGGCTCGACAAGCGCTTCGGTCTGCCGGTCGTCGCCGTGCAGAAGCTGAGCGCGCTGCGCGGCTCCGGTGACATGGCCAGCGCGGCCGCCGATGCTCAGGCGCCCGCGAGCGACGCCGCGGCGCCGTACGAGATCGAGGTCGGCTCCGACAACCTGCTCGACGCCGGCATCCGCGTTCGCGCGGTGACGCGCGTGCAGCCCGACGTCGCGTTCCGGCGCGCCGAGCTGGCGAAGTACGCCGACGTCGGCCTGGTGACCTGGGCGGCGCGCGCCTTCGCGTTCGAGCGCGACGGCGGAGTGAACGCAGGCGTCGACGCGTTCGCGCAGGTCTCCGTCTGGCGCCCCGGCGAGCCGCGGCGCGAGGCCGTCGGGTTCACGACCTCTGCGGCGCTCTCGTACAGCTTCAACAGCCCCGACGCGACGTCGTTCGTGCCGCTGCCGAACGCGCACGTCTTCGGCATTCAGTTCATCGTCGGCGTGCCCGAGACGGCCAAGCCGCTCGTGCCGATCGTGCGACCGAAGCCCGCCCCCACCTCGGAGAAGCCGCGATGAAACGCCTCGACCTCGGCGCGCTCGCGTGCCTCGCCGCCACCGTCGTCGCGGGCTGCGGCTCGACGGAGCCCATCGACCATTTCTGGCCGAGCGAGCGCTGCGCCGTGAGCGGGACGACGGCCGCCAAGCGCGCGACGGCGTACCTGCGGCGCGAGGGGGGCACCTCGTCGCTCGTCGTGCAGGCCTCGCCCTACGACTTCGGCGTCGCCGAGCCCTACCCGAGCGGACCGCTCGTGCGCTTCGCCGTCTCCCCGGAGACGGTCGCGCCGGCCAGGCTCGAGGTCGTGCGCGACGACAGCGACGTCCGAGGCCCTCCCGTCGTGGCACCGGGCAGCGCGTGGCTCATCGCGACCGAGAAGTACGACTCGCAGAAGCCCGGGGCCAACTGGCAATTCGGCACCGGCTCTCTGACGGTCACCGCGCTCTCGCTCGAGGAGAACGACACGTCCAGCCGGGACCTGGTGTCGGTCCATGGCGTATTCGATCTGTCCGGCGTGCAGACGGCGGCTTTCGATGCCTCGGCGGACGCGGGCGCGACGCTGCCGCCCGACCCGGGGGCGCCGCTCGTCGGCGGCGTCGTCGAGGTGCGGTGCGCGGACGATCTCGTGAACTCCGACGCAGGGGCGGGCGACTGACGCGCTGCGCCGAGGCTCGCGCCCGCGCTCGTTCACGCGCCGTAGATGAGCGCCGCCGCGCCGACCACGAGCAACGCGCCGCAGGTCACCTTGAAGAGCCTCGAGGCTCGGGACGCGTCGTTCCACGCGACGAAGCGCCTGGCGAACGCCGCCGACGACCCCGCGGCCCCCACGACGAGGCAGTGTCCGACGGCGAAGGCGCCGAGCAGCGTGACGGCGCGCGGCGTGCTCGACGTGGCGGCGCCGAACGCGGCGCCGATGACGGGGGCGAGGAATGCAAAGGTGCACGGGCTCAGCCCGATGCCGAGAAACAGCCCCGCCCCCAGCGCGCCGAGCACGCCCTTGCGCGTGCCGGGGCCGAGTCGCACGCCCGACACGGGAATCGGGATCAGGCCGAGCAGGTGCAGCCCGGCTGCGAGCAGCACGACCGCGATGGCGTAGCTCGCGTAGGCGCGCACCCCCTCGAGCGCGTGCCCGAGGCTCACGACGACGAGCCCGACGACGCCCAGGGCCGCGAACATGCCGCCCGCGAACGACCACGCGATGGCCAGGGCGCGCGCCCGCTTCGTCTCGGGCCCGAGGCCGCCGACGTAGGCCACGACGAGCGGGATCGTGGCGAGGTGACAGGGGCTGAGCAGCACGCTGAGCACGCCCCACGCGAGGGCCGCCACCGCCGCGACGAGCGCCGAGCCCTCGAGGCCGGCGCCGAGCCTGGCGAACAGCTCTGGCACGCTCGTCACCCGCCCCGCGGCTTCGGCGGCAGGGCGTAGCCGAGCTCGCGCCACTTGCCCACGATCGCTTCTGCCGAGAGAAAGCCCGTGTGCCGGTACAGCTCGCGGCCGTCGGCGGCGAGGAACAGCTGCGTCGGGATGATCTGGACGCCGTACCGCTCGACCGCGCCCTGCTGCTCTTGCACGTTGATGAACTCGACGGCCAGATCGTCGGTGTAGCTCCGCTCCAGCTCGTCCATGACGCCGAGCATCGCCTTGCACGGCGCGCAGGTCGTGGTGCCGAGGTCGATGAGCCTCGGCAGCTTGCGGGCGGCCGTCGCCCCCACCTGCGCAGCCGCCGCGGCGGGCTCCTGGGCGCTCAGCCTCGACGCGACTGGCGCACCGGTGCGGTGCTTGAGCGCGAGCGGCGCGCCGATCGCGCAGGCGGCCACCGCGAGCGCCAGAAGCAGCCTCGCGCGACGCGAGCCCGGGTCGCCCGCGGGCCCGGCGCCGCTCGGCGCGCAGCCCCCGGGGGCGCAGGCGCAGGACGCGGGGACGGCCTCCGAGGCGTCTTGGTCGGTCGGTCGCTCGGGGTTCTCGGGCGCGTCAGGGGTGGTCATCGATCGCTCCTCAGTAGGCGTGTACCGCATGTGGGCGCAATGGCGAGCGGAGCGCCGCGACGAGCGCTCTGCGTCGCGCGTCCCCTTTGCGCTCGTGGCGCCGACGGCGACGGCGTACGTTCACCCTTCGACGCGCGTCATCCGCCGGGAGCGGCCAGCCGCGCGTCTGCCCCCGGGGGTCCCCTCGCTGCCGCGCGCCCAATCGTCCCTTCGTCTCGCCGTCGTCGGCTCGGTCGCGCTGGCGGCGTGGGGCGGTTGCTCGCATCGGCCCCCGACCGAGGAGACGGCTGCGACGCAGGCGACGGCGTCGAGCGCGCCGACGGCGGTCGCCGTCGCGTCGGCGCAGCCCACAGCCTCCGCGTCGGCCGACGCCCCTCCGCCGCCTGCGTGCGGCGCGGGGACGCTCCTCGTGCCCGGCGGCGTCTTCTGGATGGGCAGCGACGGCGTCGGCGAGGAGTCGCCGCGCCACCGCGTCGCGGTGCGGAGCTTCTGCCTCGATCGGACGGAGGTGACCGTCGAGGCGTATGGCGCGTGCGTCGAGGCGGGCTCGTGCTCGCCTCCGCACGGCGGCGTCGCGTTCTGCAATGCAGGGCGGGGCGACCGGGGCGATCACCCCGTCAATTGCGTGGACTGGAACCAGGCACACGCCGCCTGCGCGGCCTGGGGCAAGCGGCTGCCGACCGAGCGCGAATGGGAGTACGCCGCGCGCGGCGGCGCCGAGCAGCGCGCGTTTCCGTGGGGCCCCGAGCCGCCGGACGGGCGCGCCTGCTACCAGCAGGGCAGCACGTGCAAGGTGGGCTCGTACCCCGCGGGCGCCTTCGGGCTCGTCGATATGGGGGGCAATGTCTGGGAGTGGACGAGCAGCCATTTCGGAAGCTACCCCGACGAGGCCGAGACGGGCTGGCTGCGCGTCTACCGCGGCGGCAGCTTCAGCCGGCGCTTCCCGAAGTGGCTGCGCAACGGGCTTCGCAACCGCTACCGCGAGGCGGAGTTCGGCGCGCACCTCGGGTTTCGCTGCGCGGGCGATCTGCGCGACGCGCCCTGCCCCGCGGGCAGCGCAGAGGGGGCCAAGGGGTGCGCGGTCGAGGCCGACGCAGCGCCGTCGCCCGAGGCGATGCGGGCCCCCGCTCCCCGGGCGACGGCCGCGCACGCGGGCTCGGCAGAGGCGCCGGGGGCCGACGCTGCGATGCCGACGACACCCGACGAGCGACGCGCGGCGACCGGCGCAGCGCCGACCCGGGAGCGCGACCCGCGCTTCGACCACGATTGCAGCCGGTGGAACCCCACCCGCCCGGTCGCCTACGCGCTGCGCGGAGGCACGTTCGCCCAGCGTCAGAGCCTGAAGGGGGCGTGCACCAACCGCGACGTCGAGGTCGGCTTCAACAGCGTCTGCTGCAAGGAGTGACGGCGGGCGCCGGCGTCAGCCGCCGAAGGCGGGACGACGCGGTGTCGGTCGCCGCCACGCCGAGCACGGTGCTGCGCGCGCGGGAAAGGCGGGCGAGCGGGCACGGCCAGCGCCGCGCGAGGCGAGGAGGCTGTCTAGTACAGCCCGCCCATGACGGGCTCCCACACCCTGCCGTCGCGGAAGATGGCCACGAGATCGCCGTCGATGTGGCTGTCTTTGACCTCGAGCGCGAGGATGTCGAGCGCGCGCTCGACGGGCACGGCGCGCTTGTAGGGGCGGTCGCTCGCGGTGAGCGCGTCGAAGATGTCGGCGATGCTCATCAGCTTCGACTGCAGCGGGATCTCCTCGGCGCGCAGGCGGTGCGGGTAGCCCGTGCCGTTGAGCTTCTCGTGGTGCGCGCCTGCGATGATGGGCACGCGGCGGAACGTCTTGCCCCACGGAATGGTGGAGAGGAAGCTGAAGGTGTGGGTGACGTGGCTGCGGATCTCGTCGATCTCGCCGTGGGTGAGCGAGCCCTTGGTCACGCTCAGGCTCGCGACCTCGGCGGGGGCGAGCAGCGGGTGCGCGACGCCGCAGACGTCGATGTACGACTCGCGCGCGATCGCCTCGATGCGCGCGAAGTCACCCCCCTTGAGCACCGTCGGCTCGTTCGCGCTCTCGATCGCCGCCATGGCCTCGACGAGGGTCGCGCGGCGGGTCTCGAGCTCGAGATCGAGCGCCTCGAGGGCGGCGAGCGGCACGCCGCGCTGCACGGCGGCGAGCTTCTTCGAGAGCACCTCGGCCTCGAGCGACCGGAGCGCGATCTCGAAGCGCTGGCGGATGATCTCGAGCTCGTGGCCGTAGAGCTTCTTGGCCTTGACCAGCACCTGCTCGCGCACGCCGATCTTGCCGAAGTCGTGCAGGAGCGACGCGTACTCGATCTCGCGCAGATCGTGCTCGGAGAACCTGGCCTCGCGGTAGGGGCCGGAGTCGCAGAGCTCGACGGCGCGCGCGAGGCCCATCGTCAGCTCGGCGACGCGGCGCGAGTGACCGCTGGTGGTCGGGTCGCGCTGCTCGATGGCCTCGACGCTCGCGCGCACGAAGCCCTCGAAGATGGTGCGGATCTCCGCGAGCAGGAGCGCGTTGTCGAGCGAGATGCCCGCCTGGGACGCGAGCGTCGAGAGCAGCTCCTCGGAGCGCGCGTCGAAGGGCACGACGGCGGCCTCGACCGCCGCGGGCGAGTGCAGCCGCGCCTGCGCGTCGCGCTTCTTGTTGATGAGCTGGATGACGCCGATGACCTCGCCGTCGTGCGAGACGAGCGGCACCGAGAGCACGCTCTTGGTGCGGTACCCCACCTTGTCGTCGAAGGTGCGGTCGAAGCCGAACGGCGCCGGCTGCGCCATGGCGTAGACGTCGACGATGTTGATGGGCTTGCGCGACAGCGCCGCGGCGCCCGCCATCGAGCGCGGGTTGAGCGGGATCGAGAACTCGCGCGCGTCGAACGCGACCGAGTCGTTCTGCGACATCTTGAAGCGCAGCTGACGCCCGCCCGGGTCGCCGTCCTCCCCCTCGACGACGTAGATGCTGCCGGCGTCGGCGCCGGTGACGAAGCGGCTCTTCTCGAGGATGAGGCCGAGCAGCTTGTCGATGTCGCGCTCCTCGGTGATGGCGCGGGCGATCTCGACGAGCTCGCCGAACTCGTAGCGGTAGCGGTCGGCCGACTGCCCGCGGCTCTCGGCGCGTCGCTTGGCGTCGAGCAGCTCGAAGCTCGTCTGCACCGCCACGGCGAGCTCGTCGTCGCTCGGCTCGGCGGGCAGCACCGAGGCGAGGCCGCGCGCGAGCGCGCGCGAGAGGTCGTCGCCGGCGAGCGGGCCGAGCAGGACGACGACGGCGGTCGCGTCGGCGAACCGCGCGGCCCAGGGGCGCAGCGCGTCGCGCGCGCCCGACCACGCCGAGGCCGGCGCGACGAGCACGGTGGCCACGTCGCGGCGCACCGCCACGAGCGACGGGTGCGGGCGCGTGACGACGACGTGTCCGAGGCGAGGGTCGCTGGCGAGGGTGCTCTGGAGTCGGTCGAGCGTCGTCGTCGTCATCGTCGGGCCCCCTCGACCCTCGGAGCGGGCGGCGTCTGGTCGCGGTCGCGCTGCTCGTACGCGACGATGATCTTCTGCACGAGCGGGTGGCGCACGACGTCGACGTCGGTGAGCTGGCAGAACGAGATGCCCTCGACGCCGGAGAGCAGCGCGCGCGCCTCGCCCAGGCCGCTGCGCGTGGAGGTGGGGAGATCGACCTGCGTCACGTCGCCGGTGACGACCGCCTTGGACGCGAAGCCGAGGCGGGTGAGGAACATGCGCATCTGCTCGCTGGTGGCGTTCTGCGCCTCGTCGAGGATGACGAACGAGTCGTTGAGCGTGCGGCCGCGCATGAACGCGAGCGGGGCGACCTCGATCTGTCCGTGCGCGATGAGCCCCTCGACGCGGTCGAGGTCCATCATCTCGTGCAGGGCGTCGTAGAGCGGGCGCAGGTAGGGGTTGACCTTCTCGGCGAGGTCGCCCGGCAGGAAGCCGAGCTTCTCGCCGGCCTCGACCGCGGGGCGCGCGAGCACGATGCGCTTGTAGGCGCGCGAGACGAGCCCCTGCACCGCCATGGCCATCGCGAGGTACGTCTTGCCCGTGCCCGCGGGGCCGATGCAGAACGTGAGGTCGTGGGTGCGGATCGCCTCGACGTAGCGCTTCTGCGCGAGCCCCTTGGGCGCGATCGCGCGGTGGCGCGGCGTGACGAGCACCACGTCGTCGTAGAGGTCGCGCAGGCGCACCTGCGGGTCGCTGCGCAGCGTGCGCAGGCCGCGCACGTAGTCGGCGGTGCCCAGCTCGGTGCCCGAGCGCAGCAGGGCGACGGCCTCGCCGAGGAAGCGCTCGGCGAGCGCCACGCTCTCCACGTCGCCGGCGAGCAAGATGGAGTTGCCGCGCATGCCGATCTCGACGCCGGCCTCGTCGCCGATGACGCGCAGCCGCTCGCTCCGCGGGCCCGCGAGCGCCAGCAGCACGCTGGTGTCGTGGATCTCGACCTCGGCGCTCACTCCGACGCCCGACGGGTGGGCGGAGCGCGAGACGCGAGCGGGGACGCGAGCCACGGGTACTGAGCATACTCGCACGCCGGGGGGCCCGGCGCGGAAACCCGAGGGCCCGGCTGGGCGCTCAGGGGCGCGCGAAGGGGCGAGCCGGGGAGCTCAGGGGCGCGCGAGGCGCGCGAGGGCGTCGCGCGCGGCGCGCTGCACCTCGGGCGAGGCCGCGTCGGACGCGAGCGCGGACAGCGCGGGCGCTGCCGAGGGGTGCGCCACGACGACGAGCGCTCGGGTGACGTCGGCGCGCGCGTCGCCTGCGACGCTGGCCAGGGCGAGCACCAGCGCCTGCGACGCGAGGGCGCGCACGCCCTCACCCTCGGCCGAGGGGCGCGCCTGCCAGGCCCAGCTCGACGCGACCGACCCGAGCGCGTGGGCGAGGGCGCTCGCCTCGGCGGCGTCGCGCGCGGAACCGAGCCGGGCGGCGAGCCGCGCGGCGGAGACGCGGGTGCGCACGACGCCGAGGCCGGCGATGGCCGCCGCGTCGC
>CAITLX010000054.1 GCA_903893335.1 uncultured delta proteobacterium
CACGTGCTCGCGCGGCTCAACGCCGATCGAGCCGGCGTAGAGGATGTGGAGAATGCGCGGCAACGACGTGATGTGGCGTTCGCGGGCGCAAAAGGAGCGGCCAAATGAGTTGGATCAAGATGGATGACCAATTCGCGGATCACCCGAAAGTGCTCCGGGTCGGCGGCGACGCGGCGTGGCTCTACGTCGCTGCCCTCTGCTACTGCGCACGGTACCTGACAGACGGGGATATCCCCTCTGCGGTGGTCGCCCGGCTGACCGACCGCGCGAACCCCGACGGCCTTGCTGCTCGGCTCGTGGGCGTTGGCCTGTGGGAGCAGACGCCGGATGGATACAGGGTCCACGACTATCTCGACTACAACCCGGCTGGCGACGAGCAGCGCGCGAAGCGGAAGGCCCGCGCGGAGGCAGGCCGTCGAGGCGGCAAGCAAAGCGCCGAGCATCGGCGCAACAGCGTTGAAGCAGCCACTCGGGGAGTTGCTTCGGCGCTGGCTTCCGCAGACGGCGAAGCAAACGGTCAAGCAGCTGCTGCGAGGTTTGCTTGCGGGGAGGATGCGCCCGGGTTGAGCGACACGACGAAGGTGGACGCAACCCCGTCTCCGTCTCCGTCCCCGTTACCGATCCCCATCCCGACCCCGTCCAGTGGAGAGCAGGCGGCTGGCGCCGCCGGGCCCAATGGGGCCGGGGCGAAAGCAGCACAGGAGCCTCCGGAGACGCCGGTTCCTGGTGACGCCGACCCGGGGCCGCGCTCCATGGCGCCAGCGATCGACCTCGGCGTCGGTGGCGGTGTGCGTCGCCCTCAGGGTGACGCTATCGTTCGGGTTGAGCCGAAGCCGGCCGCCCAAGATCAAGAGGAAGATCCCCCTGCGGGGGAGGCGCCTGCGGCGCCGCGCTCCCCCGGCTCGGTCGAGAGATCACGACGGGCAGAGCGAAGGAGGGCGTTCCCGGACACCCTGGTGCCCACCGCCGCCACCCTCGCGTACGCTGAGAAACTCGGGTTCGAGAGCGCGCGCGTGCTCGCCGAAGTCGACCGCTGCCGCGACTGGCACCTGCGCGAAGGGCGCCTCGTCGCAGACGCGCAGGCTGCAATGAGGACGTGGCTCGCGCACGAGAAGCGCTACGCCGATGAGCGTGCAACCCGCGCTGGCGCCAACGGCGCCAGCCGCCGGCTCGTCCAGAGCGCGGTGGGCCGCGCGTGGTCGCCGCCCTGCCCGGAGGGCAAGTGAAGCGCCTCGGCGACGACCTGCCCGCCATCATCGAGGCGGCGCGAGCGGCACATGCGCAACTGTCGTGGGAGTGCGAGACGTGCCGTTCGCCCGTCGAGGCGGGCACTGCCTTCTGCGGGGCGTGCGAACAGGCCCGGTGTAACCGACGGCTCGCCGCAGAGCGCGAGGCGGCGCAGCGAGCGGTTCCCGAGGAGTGGACGTGGGCGCACTTCGACGCGCCCGAACTTGCGCAACGCTGCGGCCACGCAGCGGTCGCGCAGGCCCGCGCCGTGCTCGATGCATGGTGGGTCGTGCTGACGGGCGCGAGCGCCACGGGAAAGACTGCGCTCGGCGTCGCGATGCAGCGCGCGCGCGCCGCAGCGACCGGACGAGCGGGGGCCTTCATCGATTGCCGCGAGGTGAGTCGCGCGGCCGCGTTGCACCGGCTCGGGGCCGACGAGCCGCGCATTATCGCGACCGCACGCTACGCGGCGGACGTGTTGCTCGACGAGCTAGGCGCCGGCACGCTGGTCGATCCGATCGAGGGCATCATCGCGAGGCGACATGCGGACCATCGCCCGACGATCATCACGACGCCGTACGACGCCGATGACTTGGCGAGGCGCTACGGCGACGGCATCGCACGCCGAGTATACGAGCGCGCATGCGTCATCAGGTTGGGGGGCCCGCGATGAACGCGTCCCGTTCCTTCGGCG
>CAITLX010000055.1 GCA_903893335.1 uncultured delta proteobacterium
CGAACCCGATACGGGCAGCGACGCGAGCGAGGCGGGTCCGGACGCCGCGCTCGACGCCTCGCTGGACGCCGCGCACCCCGCCGAGCCACTCTGCGCCACCGACGCCGACTGCCGCGTGGTCGACGACTGCTGCACCTGCGCCGCGCTCGCCCCGGGCGAGACGACCCCGACATGCGTCAACGACTGTTTTGCGTCGGCGTGCGTGTCGCGAAGCATCCCGGCGTCCGCGGCGCTCTGCGTCGCCGGGCAGTGCGTGCTCGACATCGACTGCGACCCCGCGCACACGCTCTGCGACCGGATGCCTCCCAGCTGCGCCCCCGGCGAGGTCGCGAGCGTCGTCGGCTCGTGCTGGGGCGGCTGCGTGGCGGCGAGCGAGTGCCCGAGCGCGCCCGGTTGCTCGGCTTGCAGCGCCGGCGACGTCTGCGTCGAGTACCAGTTCGAGCTGGGGCCCGTGCTGCACTGCGTCCCCCCGCCCGACGCGTGCCAGGCGCCGATCGACTGCGCCTGCGCGGGCCCGGCGACCTGCACCGGACCGTTCACGCTGTGCAGCGGGACATCCGCGCACCTCGTCTGCGGCTGCCCGACCTGCTGAGCGCGCTCAGGCGTCAGCGAGGCGCGTGGCCTCGAGCAGCACCGCGTCGATCATCGGGGCGGTGAGCCGGCCGGTCTGCGTGTTCTGCTGGCTGGGGTGGTAGCAGCCGAGCAGCGTGAGCCCGCCGAGCGCCACGCGAGCCCCGTGGCCGAACGCCGGGCGAGGGCGCGGGACGGTGACGCCCGCGTGCCCCAGGTGCGCGAGGGTGGCGGCCCACGCGATCGCGCCGAGCGCCACCAGCACGCGCGCGTCGCCGAGCAGCGCGAGCTCGCGGTCGAGCCAGGGGGCGCAGCGACCGAGCTCGGCGGGCGTCGGGCGGTTGTCGGGGGGCGCGCAGCGCGCCGCGCAGGTGACGTAGACGCCGGAGAGCACGAGGCCGTCGTCGCGCGCTTGCGAGGTGGGCTGCGAGGCGAGGCCGACGCGGTGCAGCGCCGCGTAGAGGAAGTCGCCCGAGCGGTCGCCGGTGAAGAGGCGGCCAGTGCGGTTCGCGCCGTGCGCTCCGGGCGCGAGGCCGACCAGCACGATGCGCGCGCGCGCGTCGCCGAACCCCGGCACGGGGCGCCCCCAGTACGTCTCGCTCCGGTACGCCGCGCGCTTGACCCGCGCGACCTGCTCGCGGTGTCGCACGAGCCTCGGGCAGCGCCGGCACCGCGCGATCTCGAGCGCGAGCTCGGCCAGCCCGCGCTCCACGGCGAGAGCGCGCGCTCGGGTCACCCCGCGATCAGCTTCGCGAGCTCGCCGCTCTGGGCCATGTCCGTCACGATGTCGCAGCCGCCGACGAACTCGCCGTCCACGTACAGCTGCGGGATCGTCGGCCAGCTGGCGTACTCCTTGATGCCCTCGCGCAGCTCGGGATCGGTCAGCACGTTGACGTCGACGAAGGGCGCGCCCGTCTTCTTCAGCAGGTCGATCACGCGGGCGGAGAACCCGCACTGCGGGAAGCTCTTGCTGCCCTTGATGAAGACGACGACCTTGTTCGCCTTCACCGTCTCTTCGATTCGCTGCTTGACCTCGTCGCGCATCCTCGGCCTCCGTGGAGCCTTACGAGTTGGCACGGCCCGCCGGGATGTCAACCGGCACGCGGGCGGAGGCCGAGCGCGCGCGCGACGTCGTCGAAGGCCTCTGCGGGGGCGTCGCCGAGCGCTCGCGCCAGCGGAAGCTGCGCGCGCGCCATCGCCATGTAGAGCTCCGCGAGGTGCGGCACGCGCGACGCCACCAGATCGCGGTGGCGCAGGACCGCGCGCGCGTCGCCGCGCCGCACCGGACCGGTGAGGGCGCCGGGCAGGCCGAGCCGCTCGACGTTGTCGGCGACGCTGCGCAGCAGGGGCCCGAGCATCGCGGCGGCGGTCACCGCATCGACGCCTCCCGAGGCGAGCAGCTCGGCGCCGCCGGCCGCGAGCGCGGCGGCCCCGTTGGCGACGAGCCCCGCGGCCGCGTGGTACGCGACGCGATCGAGCCCCGGCACGGTGCGCGGCGTCATGCCGAGCAGCCGACCCACGCGCCGCGCGACGCGCACCGCCGCGGCGTCGCCGTCGACGTGGAGGTTGCCGCGGGCGAGCGTCGGCGGCGCGTCGGGGGACGCGAACGAGATCATCGGGTGCATCTGCGCCACGCCCGACGCGACCCCGCGGAGCGACGCGAGCGCCTCGGGGCCGAGCGCGCCGGCGCAGTGCACCACCGCGGTGCGCGCCGAGACCCACCTGCGCGCCGCGAGCGTCGAGGCGAGCTCGGCGAGCGTGGCGTCGCGCACCGCGAGCACGAGCAGATCGCCCGCGAAGGGGCGCG
>CAITLX010000056.1 GCA_903893335.1 uncultured delta proteobacterium
AGACCTCGAGCCTTCCCAGCGCTCACCGGTGAACTTCTGCGACGGCATCGGCCTCCATTTCGCCTCGGGCGAGGCACGATTGGAGGGGCCAATGCCATTCCGATGCTCACCGGTGAGCCGAATCGACGCTCGAGGCCCGTCGCGAGGCTCACCGGTGAGGAAACGCGCGAGTCGAAGCGAGCGCTCGGCTCGCCGAGCGCGATGCCCGCCCCAAGGCCACGTCGGCTGCCTCGCTCGTGCGCCAGAAGGCCTTCACGCTGCTCGCGCAGCACTACGAGGAGGTGCGGGCGGCGGTCGCGTTCGTGCGCTGCCACGAGGGAGACGTCGACGAGTACGCGCCGTCGCTCTACGCGGGGCGCGGCAACGGCAACCGCAAGGCGCCGAAGTCGTCCGACGTCGCCGTCGCCGAAGCGGCCACGGCGACGCCCTCGAAGGCGACCCAGTCCGAGGGGGTGCCCGCCGACACGCTCCCGGCGCTGCCCAATGCCCGTCCGTTCCTGACGGCCGTCAACGCGTGACCCTGGACCCCAAGACCCGAGAGGCGGTGCCATCGCCGCCCCCCCCACCACCTCGTCACGCACGGCGTCGTCGTCGGCATGCCCGGCCGAAGCGCGCCCCCTGCGGATCGGTGGCGACGACGATCCAGTCCCCGCCCGGCACCTGGAGCGGACCGGCGAACAATGTGCCGCCCGCCGCTTGTTCGTCGCGTCCTCAATCGAGGGAACCCCGAAGCGGAGCAGCCACGACGCCGGCTGGCGGTCGCCGCGCCGCTGCATCATGGCGCCCAGGGTCACTTGCGCAGCAGCGCAATGAGGTCCGTCACGCCAGGGTCCACGCCGAGCTGCATCAACAGGGTCGTCGTCTGGCCGCGGTGGTGAGTCTGGTGGTTGAACATGTGCAAGGCCGCGAACCAGAGCGCGTGCTCCATTTCGACACCCTTGCGCGAGTACCGGCACGGCCCCGCGAGCTTCGCGTCGTCCAGAGTCTCGACCCACGCCTCGATGTCGCCGTCGGTGCGGGCACGCTCGGCGCGGAGGGTCTCGAAGTCGGCGTAGAGCTCGTCGTCGAGGGGCGCCGTGAAGGCCGGACCGCCGAACCGCCCGAGCCAGATCCGGTCGCCGAGGAGGATGTGGTTGAGCGTGCCGTGCACGGAGCGAAAGAACGCTCGCAGGTCCCGCCTGCGCTCTTCGTCGGACAGGCCCGCCGCCACCGCGTAGAGCTTCTCGTTCATCCAGCGGTTGTACCGAGCGAGGCCCCGGTAATGCTCGGTCAGGATCGACATGGAGCAGCGGTACGCCGACGTTCGACGATTCTCAAGACGTCGCAAGGACCCGGGGCGCCGGAGCCGCGAGCCCCCGGCGTCGCTGACCGGCCGCTGCCGGGCATCGAGCACCTCACCCCCGACGCCCTCGATCTCGATCCTGCGCGAGGGCACGGCCTGTTGAGGCGTGCTCCACGCTCACGGGCTGCTTCCACCGGGCCACGGCGCGGCGCACATCCTGCGCGCCTGGCGCGCAAAGACTTCGCTTGCGCCGAAGCGCCTACAAACGGTGCAATTCCGTTCGACGGGGTGGGGCTCCGTGGGCGGTACGTCGAGTCGCGTGCTGCGCCATGCGCCCGTCTGCGGAGGGCGGCATGTCGAAGCTCGGGCGGGTGGTCCGTGGGGTGGGGGTGGTCGGCGCGCTGGCCCTCGCAGGGCAGATGCTCGTCGGCTGCGGCCCGGGCAGAGGCGCGGGGGAGCTGCTCGACGAGGCGCTGGCTGCGTCGGCCCGAGACGCGTCGGCGGCGAGCGTGGCGCAGGCAGACGACGACGCGAGGGCGGGCGTGATGGTCGCCTACACGGCCGCGCGGCAAGCCGAGGGCAAGACCGACGCCCGGTACCACCTCACGCGCGACGGACGCGCGCTGCGAGGCCACAACTTCGCGCAGGGCTTCTCCGCGTCGACCGACGAGCGTGGCTTCGAGGTGAAGCACCAGCAGGACGGCTGGCGCGCGCGCTTCGAGACCGTCGCCATCCGCTGCGGCGACCGGCGCATCGAGGTCGGCGCGAGCGAGCTTCGCGCAGTGGTGGGCGAGCCACACCGCGCATCGATCGCGCGCTTGGCGGGCAAGACGCCGTTCGAGGAGTGGACCGTCAACGGCCCGCTCGGGGTCGAGCAGGGGTTCACGTTCCCCACCGATCCGTGCGGCGGGAGCGCGGACGAGATGGTGATCGAGGTGG
>CAITLX010000057.1 GCA_903893335.1 uncultured delta proteobacterium
CGCGAGAACGCGCGCGGCTGGCTCGACCAGCACCCCGAGGTCCTCGAGAAGCTCGAGCGCATGATCCTGCAGAAGCACGGCATCAAGCGCATGGGCGACAAGATCGAGGAGCCGATGGCCGCGCCCGCCGAGCCCGCCGCGGGCGGCAAGGCCGCCGCGCGTCAGGCGGCGCCGAAGGTCAACTGAGCGCAGTCGCGCGAGGCTGCGCCGAGGGTAGACTCACGTCCGTGGGGCGGCGGCTCGACCCGAGTCCACCACCCCACGGCGCGCCTCCCCCATGAAGCTCTACGTCATGCGCCACGGGCCCGCCGAGGACAGCTCCTCGACGGGCCGCGACTTCGACCGCGTGCTCACGCCCTCGGGGCTCACGCGCACGCGGCGCGTGGCGCACGAGCTCGCCCGGCACGACGAGACGCCGCGGCGCCTGCTGTCGAGCCCGCTGGCGCGCGCGCGCGAGACGGCAGCGGCGGTGGCCAAGGCGCTCGACCTCGACGTCGAGGTCGAGATCTGCGACGAGCTCTCGCCCGGCGGCGACGTGCCGGGGCTCGTGCGCAGCCTGCTCGGCGAGGGGGCGCGTCGCGTGCTCATCGTCGGGCACGAGCCCGACATGAGCGGGCTGGTCCAGGGCTTGCTGCCAGGCTCGGTGCGCGGCTTCGACAAGGCGATGGTCGTCGGGCTGCGCCTGCGCGCGGGCGTGCCGGCCGCGCTGCGCTTCGTGCTCGAGCCGCGCGAGCCCGTGCTGCGCCGCGCCTGAGCGGGCTCGCCGCGCTCGCACGCTCGCGCGGGCTCCGTGACCGCGCCGATGCGGCAGAGGGCGAAACCCGGTGCTCGCGCCGACCGACCGGTCCTCTCGCCGCGCGCCCGTGGGCGTGCGCGCGGGGCTTCGGATGACCACCGAGGGGGAGCGCCCGTCGCCATGTTCGTCTGTCCTTTCCAGCACTTGCCCGTCGTTCCTTGACAGGGGTGCTCCCCCCCCGTACCCCCACAGAGGCCCCCCAGACCATGCGCCAGCTGACCGTGTCCCCCACCTTCGAGCCGCTCGCCGGTCGGCTCGCGCGCGGGCCGCTCGCCAAGACGCTGCCGCGCTTTCCGACCGCCGCGCTCCGGGTGCCCGACGCGAAGCACACGCCGCTGCCGTTCGTCTTCCCCAAGACGCACCCGCAGATCTTCGTCCACGAGGGGGTTCGTCAGCGCCTCGAGCGCCGCCTCGCGGCGGCGTTCCCCGGCCCGGTTCAGCTCGCGATCACCGACAACCGGCACGACATGGTGTCGTTCGCGCGGCGCGAGGGGGTGCTGCGCGCGCGCGTCCACATGATGTTCCTCGATGCGCCGACGCGCGTGCAGCGCGCGCTCGTCCAGTACATCGCCGAGGGGGACCGCGACGCGTCGCTCGTCGTCGGCCGCTACATCGACGTGCACGGCTACCGCATCCGCGCGACGCGCCCGGTGCAGATGACGCTGGTGACGCGCGGCCGCTACCACGATCTTCTCTCGCTCGCGCAGCGGGTCAACGGCGCGTACTTCGGCGGCGCCGCCGACGTGCTCGTCACCTGGGGGCGCGCGCCGCGCCGCGAGACGCCGCGTACGACGATCAAGCTCGGCAGCTACAGCGCGGTCGAGCGCCTGGTGCGCCTGCACCCGAGCCTCGATAGGACGTGGGTGCCGCGCTACTTCGTCGAGTTCGTGCTCTTCCACGAGATGCTCCACCACCTCATGCCGCAGAGCCGCGGCGCCGGGCGCCACATGCTGCACCCGCCCGAGTTTCGCGCGCGCGAGGCCGAGTTCCGCCACTACGCGCGCGCCGTGGCGTGGGAGCGCGCGCACCTCGCGCGCCTGCTCCGCAGCTGATCGCAGCTCACGCCTCGATCGAGCGCCTCGGCGTGGTCACATCTCGAGCGCGAGGCCGACCGTCGTCACATCTCCAGCGCCAGGCCGACCGTCGTCACATCTCCAGCGCCAGGCCGACCGTCGTCACATCTCCAGCGCCAGGCCCATCACCCAGGTGCTGGTGCCGACGCGGAGCTTCGAGTGCGTGCTGTCGCCGAAGCCGTCGAGGTTCGAGCGCATCCACTCGAAGTAGAAGTAGCTGTTGTTGACGCCCGTCTCGTTGTCGAGCTGAACCGACGCGCGCGGGTCGATGGCGTCGAGCAGGAACATGCCGCCGAGCGCCCAGTGGGTGCCGGCGGTCGCGCCGCGACCCTTCACGCCGTCGACCGTCGAGGTGCCCGTGTCGTTGGCGGCCCACCAGAGGCCGTAGCCGAGGCCGGCCTTGGCGTAGGGCACGAGCGGGATGGCCGTCTCGCGCGCGAGCACGTCGATGCGCAGTACGCCCACGGCGTACATCGGCATGATGCTGAGCGTCGTCTGCTCGGCGGAGTCGGCGCCCGTCGACGAGAGCTTCGCGTTGGCCGACATGTGCGTGTAGCCCACGCTGAGGCCGGGGCCGAGCGTGCCGACGCCGGGGATGCGCAGCGCCTGCCAGTCGAGCTCGAGGCCGAGGTAGAGGCGGCGGCCGCCGCCGAACACGGTGTCGTAGGGCGTCGCGGTGTCGAAGTCGCTGTCGATGTCGGGGCGGTAGGGGCCGAAGCGCAGCTCGAGCGCGAAGCGCTGCGGGCTCTCGCTCGGGCGGTGCGAGCGGTAGCCGGTGAGCGGACCCACGTCGCCGGAGGGCTCGTCGTCGTCGGCGCGCGCCGAGGCAGTGGAGCCGAGCAGCGCGACAGCCGCGAGGCACGCGAACGTGGCCGGTGCAGCCCTCACGGCGCACCCCGCCGACGCCGACGTCGCACGAGCAGCGTGGCCACGCCGACCGCCGCGACGAGGGCGAAGCCGGACGCGGCGCCCTGCCCGACGTGGCTGGTCGCGCAGAAGCCGCCGCCGGCCTGGCCGCCTGCGCGCCGGTAGAGCTTGAAGAAGTCGTCGACCGGCTGCGGCTCCTCGCACGCGATGTCCGAGATGGGGCCGACGTTGCCGACCGAGTCGACGCCCGCGATGGCGACCGAGTAGAGGTAGAAGTTCTGCAGCCCCTCGATGCGCCCGCTCGTCGCGGTCGGGCTCGTGACGCCGCCGCAGTAGTGGGTCGCAGGAGGCAGCTGCCCGGGCACGAGCGTCGAGGTCGGGCACGAGCCGGTGTAGACGGCGGCGTCCGAGCCGGCGTCGAGGCTCGAGCAGAGCGGCAGCTTGGTGCCCGCGTCGCCCGCGTCGAGGTCGGCGTCAGCCGCGTCGTCGGCGCCGGCGTCGGTGACGCTGGCCGAGCCGTCGTCGCACTCGATGGCGTCGGCGGTCGCCGCGTCGACGATGCTGGCGTCGAACGCGCCGCCGTGGGCGGCGGCGGCCTCGTTGCCGGGCGTGGGGTCGCAGTAGAAGTTGTAGCCGAGCAGATCGGTGTCGACGCTCTGCGTCCAGTCGAGCACGAGCAGCTGCTCGCCGATGCCGGCGCTGACGCCGCTGGGCGCCGTGGGGCCGACGAGATCGAACTTCGTGTTCCAGGCGTAGCCCGAGCCAGCGAGCGCGCCGCCGGACTGCACGAACATGAAGTAGAGCGTGACCGCCTGCGGCGCGCCGGCGGACTGCACCGACGTGGACGAGCAGTCGGCCAGCGTGCCGGCTCCGGGGCCGTGCGTGGAGTCGTACGGGTGGTGCTGACCGATGACGTCGCGCACGCGGATGTCGACGGTGGGCGTGATCGACGTGGGCGTCCCCGCGTAGGCCTGCCAGCACGCAGCCGCGGTGCCGTTGCGCGACTCGGTCGTGCGGCAGTCGGCGCTCGCGCCGCCCGCCCACACCTCGAGCGAGTAGCCCGAGTAGTTGGCGACCTGCAGCGGGAAGTGCAGCACGTCGTCGGCGGTGCAGTCGGCGAGGCTGATCCAGAGCGGGTTCTGCGCCTGCGAGCGGAAGCCGGTGTCGCGCGAGATGCCGCTCTCGGTGACGGTGACCGTCTGCGCCTGCGCGCTCGCGGCGAGCGCGAGCACGAAGCCTACCGCCAGAGCCGCGAGGGCAGGCGGGGCGAGCGGAGCGGCAAGGTTCGGTCGCGCCATCGGGTCCGAAGAGGCGCGGAGCATACTCCATGCCCAGCGCCTCGCGCACGCGAGATCCGGGCCTTTCGCGCGGACAGCGCGGTCAGCGCCGCGCGCGCGATGTGTCATCGTGGCAGCCTCGCCGGGGCGACGGACCCACCCCTCGCCAGGTTGGCAACGCGGGGGGGGCGGGGGGGTCAGAGCCGGACGTCGCCGGGCGTCCGCCGATTCAGAGCCGGACGTCGACGTAGACGCCGCGTCGAAGCTCCTCGAGCCACTGGCGACGGGCCTTGTCCATCTGCTCGCCGTAGGCGCGCTGCGAGACCTCGTCCTTGACCTCGGGGAAC
>CAITLX010000058.1 GCA_903893335.1 uncultured delta proteobacterium
CCTCGAGCGAGCGAATTGGATTCGCGCGGTGCGAGCGACCCTGTGGCGGCGCGGTGCGGGGGGGCGACGCCCGCGACGGCGGAGTGACGCGGTCGATCAGAGCGCGCGGCGCCCATCGACCACGATCGGGCGGGCCCCTGCGTCGCGGCTTCGGAGCGCGTCCACGATGTCCGGCCAGTCGGTGGTGAGCACGGCGAGATCGGCGGCCCGCAGGGCCTCGTCGAGAGACGCGACGCGGCGGAGCAGGGGAGCGTCGGCGCCGAGGACGGCGACGGGGTCGTAGCCGATCACGCTGGCGCCGGCGGCGAGCAGCAGCGCCGCGAGATCGAGCGCGGGGGAGCCGCGCGTGTCGTCGGTGCCCGCCTTGAACGAGAGCCCGAGCAAGGCGATGGTGCGCCCCGACAGGTCGCCGTCGCACGCGCGGCGCACACGCTCGCCGAGCGCGAGGCCGTGACGCGCGCTCGACGCGAGGGCGGCCCGCACGAGGGGCAGCGGCGCACCGACCAGGTCGGCGCGCGCGGCGAGCGAGCGCAGATCCTTGGGCAGGCACGAGCCTCCGAAGCCGAAGCCGGCGGCGAAGTGACCGAGGCCGATGCGCGGGTCGGCGGCGATGGCCGCGAGCACCTGTCCGGCGTCGGCGCCCTGGACGTCGCAGAGCAGCGCCAGGTCGTTGGCGAACGCGAGCTTGGTCGCGAGGAAGGCGTTCGCGCCGCACTTGATGAGCTCGGCCTCGGTGTGGCCCACGAGGTAGGTCGGCGCGCCCGGCACCTCGAACGCGCGCTGCACGCGCGCGAGGTGCTCGTCGCTGGGCTCGGCCGCGGTGCCGATGACGACGCGCGCGGGATGCAGCACGTCGGCCAGCGCCGTGCCCTGTCGCAGGAACTCGGGCGTGGTGAAGACGCGCGCCGCGGGCAGGTCGAGCTCGGCGACGAGGCGCTCGGTCGTCCCGGGCGCGACGGTGCTGCGGAGCACGAGCGCGGCGCCGCGATCGACGGCTGCGCGGGCCGCGACGAGCGCCGCTCGGAGCTGCGTGTCGTCCTCGCGTCCGTCGGCATGGACAGGGGTCGCCACGCACACCGCGACCAGGTCGAAGGGGCCGGAGCCGAGGGAGCCGCAGACGGACAGGTGGCCGCGGGCGAGCCCCTCGCGGAGCAGCTCGCCGACCCCGGGCTCGTGCACGGGGAGCAGGCCGTCGGACAGCGTGGCACGGCGCGCGTCGTCCGACTCGGCGAGCGTGACGTCTGCGCCGCGCAGCAGCTGACCCGCGGTGGTCGCGACGCCCAGGTAGCCTCCGCCGAGGACGGCGACCCGCGGCGCGCGCGCGGACGCGGGGACGACGCTCGCCGCAGGCTCGCGCGCGGCGGGGCCGATCGCGCGGCTCGCGCGCAGCGCGGTCGTCCAGGTCCCGATGGCCTCGCGCGCCAGTCCCACGAGGCCCACCTTCGACGAGCCAGCGCGGCGCGCGGCCTTGCGGTAGGTGACGACGGCGACGTCGCCCGCGGCCGCCGCGGCCACGAGCGCGGCGAGGTTGCCCGTCGGGCGCTCGACGGCGAGCACGGCGCGCGCGACGTCACGACGGAAGGCGCAGTAGCTCCCGGCGCCGGGGGGAGGAGCTCGCTCGAGCAGCCGGCGCAGCACCGCGCCGTGCAGGTCGGAGGCGAGCTCGCGCCACCGCCCGTCGTCGCGCGCGTGCTTCACCGCGAACGCGGCGAGCAGCCGCGGCGAGGCGGTCAGCGCCGCGACGAGGTCGGGGAGGGTCTCGGGCGGGTCTTGCAGGTCGCCGTCGAGCACGACGCAGACGTCGGCGTCGCACGCGGCGAGGCCGGCGAGCGTCGCGCCGAGCTGCCCGCTTCGGCGAGGCAGTCGCAGGAAGCGGACGACGTCGTCGCTCAGGCTCGCCGACAGCTCCGGCGTCGCGTCGGTGCTCGCGTCGTCGACGATGAGGACCCGCGCGTCGGGGTGCGCCGTCGTCGCTGCGCGCCGGACGCGCGCGACGAGCTCGGGCAGCACCTGCGCCTCGTCGAGCACCGGGATGACGACGGCGAGCGGCGCGCGGATCAAGCGTGCGCCTCCGCGAGGGCGTCGATGGCGGCGAGGACGCGCGCGAGGTCGGGCTCGGTCATGCGCGCGTGCAGCGGGAGGCTCAGCACGCGCGAGGCGATCGCGTCGGTGATCGGGAGGTCGGGGCGCACGCCGTCGAAGCGCCGCATGCGGTGCAGCGCGGGGAAGAAATAGCGGCGCGTCTCGACTCCGGACTCCGCGAGGCGGGCGGCGAGGTCGGGGATCTCGCCGCGCGCGGCGTCGACGACGACCGCGAAGTTCTGGAAGCTGCTCTCGACGCCGGGCGCGAGGCGCTGGATGCGA
>CAITLX010000059.1 GCA_903893335.1 uncultured delta proteobacterium
CTTCGTGTCCGACCCGAGCGATCCTTGGGATTCTATGTCCTGGGTGCGGATCGCTACGGGGACTCTCCCATCTCCTCCGTGGCGAACCTGGCTTAGCTTGGAACCATAACCCCCTTATGGTGTCGTGCTTGGCGGCGCTGCCTGCCTTTGCCCTTCGGCGCGTGCGCCTGCTGGCGGAACGCCCAATCATCCCGCGCGCCCTGCTCGCGGTCATTGCTGGTTACACAATTGCTCGGAATACCGTGCCCTTGTTCCGGCCAGCCCCCTGTCCCCAGGAAGTCGCCTATGTCCTCACTAGATGAATTGGCCCAACTGGCGCAGCTTCGTGACCAGGGCGTGATCACCCCGGACGAGTTTGAGACGCAGAAGTCGCGGCTACTCCGTCTGTCGTCTCGAGAGCAACCTGCCGCGCAGGCGGAGGATGCCGACCTTCGACTGCTCGTGCCCATAGGGCGGACGTGGCAGTCGATCGTTGCGGGCTATCTTGGTCTGGTGGCGATCATTCCGCCTCTATCGCTGGCGGCGGTGGCGATGGGGGCGTGGGCGTTGGCTGACCTGAAGCAGCGCCCAAACTTGACCGGGCGCGGCCGGGCCTGGTTCGGCATCATCGGAGGAACGATTTGCGTGGTTCTGCACTTGGGGTTGCTGATCTGGCGCCTCGCCAGTTGAGGCAAGATCGAGGCACACGCAGGCTGGCGAGGCTTTCGCCCCCCCCTCTCACCTCCCGCGCGCCTTCACCTCGACGTAGGTCGCCCCCGCGGTCGGGCCCGTCTCGACCGGCAGCCCGAGCTTCGACCAGCCGGGATCGGTCGCGCCGAAGGCGCCCGGGGCGCCGTCGAAGCCGGCGCGCTGGTCGATGACGTCGGTGAAGCCCGCGTCGAGCAGCATCTGCGCGGCGCGCAGCGAGCGCCCGCCGGCCTTGCACCCGACGACGAGCGGCGTGTCCTTCGCGAACACGGCCGTCATCACCGTGAGAAAGTCGTGGTTGGTCACCATCGCGCCCGCGGTCATGTGGGCGATGGGCACGTTCAGCGCGCCGAGCGGGTGGCCCGCGTCGAACTCCGGCTCGCTCCGGACGTCCACGTACGTGTACCCTGCGTCGATCAACTCCTTGGCTTCCCCCGGACCCACGCGCTTGACGCTCGACATGATGACGCCTCTCCACGACGGGGCGCGAAGCGCGCCCGCGTTCGACCAGACGCTAGCGGGCGCCCCGGGCTCGAGCAATGGGCCGCGCGCCCCGCGCCAGGGGTCGGCATGAGCCTGCGCCTGGTGCCGCTCGGCGGCCTCGGCGAGATCGGCATGAACTGCCTCGCCCTCGAGCAGGAGGGGGGCATCCTCGTCGTCGACTGCGGCATCTCGTTCCCGCACGACGATCTGGGCGCCGACACGCAGCACGCGCGCTTCGACTGGCTGCTCGAGCGCCGCCGCGACGTCGTCGGCGTGGTGCTCACCCACGGCCACGAGGACCACGTCGGCGCGCTGCCCTACCTCCTCGCTGAGCTACCCGTCCCCGTCTACGGGCCGCCGCACGCGCTCGCCGTCGCGCGCCACCGCCTCGCCGAGGCCGGGCTCGACATGGGGCGCCTGCGCCTCGTGCCGACCACGCCGCGCACGCGCTTCACCGTCGGGCCGTTCGGCGTCGAGCCCATCCGCGTCACGCACTCCATCGCCGACGCCACCGCGCTCGCCATCGACACCGCCGCCGGGCTCGTCGTGCACACGGGCGACTTCAAGCTCGACCCGCGCCCCCCCGACGGCCAGCTCACCGACGAGGCGCGCCTGCGCGAGCTCGGCGACCGCGGCGTGCGCCTGCTGATGTCGGACAGCACCAACATCGACGCGCGCGGCGAGCCGGGCAGCGAGTCCGACGTCGCCGAGGCGCTCGAGCCCATCCTCCGCAAGGCCCGGGGGCGCGTCGTCGTCGGCCTCTTCGCCTCCAACGTCCAGCGCCTGCGCGTGCTCGGCGACATCGCGCGCCGCACCCGCCGCAAGATCGCGCTCATGGGGCGCAGCATGCAGTCGCACGTCGAGTGGGCGCGCGACCTCGAGCGGCTCGACTGGCCGAGCGACCTGCTGGTGCCCGTCCACGAGGCGCGCGACTTGCCGCCCGATCAGCTGCTCGTCCTCGCCGGCGGCACCCAGGCCGAGCCCAACTCCGCGCTCGCGCGCATGGCGCAGGGCTCGCACCCGCAGCTCCTGCTCGAGCCGGGCGACACCGTCGTGCTCTCCAGCCGCGTCATCCCCGGCAACGACGTGCCCGTCTACGCCATGATGGGCGACCTCATCCGGCGCGGCATCGAGCTGCGCACCTGGATCAGCGATCCGGGCGTGCACGTCAGCGGCCACGCGCACCGGAGCGAGCAGCGGCGCATGATCGAGTGGACGCGCCCGCGCGCGTTCCTCCCCGTGCACGGCACGCTCCACCACCTGATGCGCCACGCCGAGCTCGCGCGCGAGGTCGGCGTGCGCGAGGTGCTCGCCGTCGAGAACGGCCAGACGGTCGTCGTCGACGACCGGGGCCTGACCGCGGGCGAGCGGGTCGCGGTCGGCCGCGTCGCGACCTGGGGCGGGCGCACCGTGCCCGAGGCCGCGCTGCGCGAGCGCCAGTCGATCGCGCGCGCGGGCGTCGTGCACGTCACGCTCGTGGTCGACAAGAAGGGGGCGCTCGTGGCGCCGCCGGCCATCGCCGCGCGCGGGCTCTTCGACGCCGAGGGGGCCGACGAGGCGCTGCGCAAGGTCGCCCTCGAGGTGCAGCAGAGCGTCGACCGGGGGCGCGCGCCGCGCGAGCGCGTCTGGGACGCCACCCTCGAGGACGCCGCGCGGCTCGCCGCGCGCCGCGCCGTCGAGCGCTTCACGGGCAAGAAGCCCGTCGCGGTCGTCACGGTCGTGCGCCTCTGACGCGCGGCTTTCGCCGCGCGGCGCGGCGCGCTACACCCCGCGCGTCGTGCAAGCCACCCAAGCCCCGCGATCGCCGCGCGTCGCGGTGCACCTGGCGCTGCTCGCCGTGCAGGTCGCGTTCTCCACCTTGCCGGTCGAGGGCAAGCTCGCGATGGGCCCGGCCCACGGCGTCGCCCCCGCGGCGCTCGCGATGGCGCGCATCGCCGGCGCGGCGCTCGTGTTCGGCGCCATGGCGCCGTTTCTGCCGGGCGAGCGGGTGCGGCGCCTGCGCGACGTGCTCACGCTCGGCGCGCTCGCGCTGCTCGGCATCGTGCTCAACCAGGCGCTCTTCCTCGAGGGGCTGAAGAAGACCTCGCCGCTCGCCGCCACGGTGCTCGTCGGCGCCATCCCCGTGTTCACCGCCGCCATCTCCGTGCTGCTCGGGCGCGAGCGGCTCACCGCGCGGCTCGCCGGCGGCCTCGGGCTCGCCGTGCTCGGCATGCTCACGCTCTCGCGCTTCCACCTGCCGACGCTCGGCGACCGCCTCGTCATCCTCAACGCGCTCTCCTACGCGCTCTACCTCGCGCTCGCGCAGCCGACCTTGCGCCGCTTCGGCACGCTGCGCGTCATGGCGTGGGTGTTCGGGCTCGCCGCGCTGATGTTCGCCCCCTACGCGGGCGCCGATCTCGTGCGCGGCGCGGCCCTCTGGTCGCCGACGGCGATGGCGCTCGTGCTCTTCCTCGTGCTCGTGCCGACGATCTTCGCCTACGCCGCCAACGCGTGGGCGCTCGCGCGCGCGACGCCCACCGAGGTCACGGCGTACATCTTCCTGCAGCCGCTCGTCGTCGCGGTGCTCTCGTTCGTGCAGCTTGGCCAGCCCGTCGAGCCGCGCCTGCTCGGCGCCGGCGTCATCATCCTCGCGGGCGTCGCGATCGTCGCGCGCCGTTGAGAAGGGCGATCCGCTTCAGCGGATGACGATCGACCGACGATCCGCCTCAGCGGATGACGATCGAGTCGAACTGCACGTCGCGCTTGCCGTCGGGGGCGCGCACGACGACGACCCGCTCGCCGAACAGCCCGACGTCGCCGGTGCTGCGCTCCTCCTCGTCGAGCTTCCAGCCGTCGCGCACGTTGCGCCAGTGCTGCGTCACCTGCGTCGTGCGCATCTCGCTCTCGGCGACGCGCTGCCACGACACCGCGAGGTAGACGACCGCGTGGCCGTTCTCGCGCATCGCCATGCCGAGCATCTCGGTGTCGATGATGCGCACGTCGCCGCCCCAGGCGAGGTGGCGCTTGGCGAAGTCGTCCTTCGATTTGCGCGCCACGTGCTCGAGCGCGATGTCCATGCGGCCGAAGCGCGCGGCGGTGTTCAGCTCCTGCGCGGCGGACTGGATCTTGTCGGTCGGCGTCAGGTTCCCCATGCACCCGGCGAGCACGATCGGGGCGACGAGCCGCAGGGCGAGGGGAGCGAGGCGCATGGTCAGAGGGCCTACGTCGGCGCCGGGCGGGCGGCCAAGTTTTCTGCGAGCGCGCTCAGAACGGCACGGCGAAGACGGCGTAGGCCTTGCCGCCGGGGTACGCGGCGGCGTCGCCGAGCCCCGTCGCGTAGCCGAGCCGCAGGATCGTCGTGACGAAGTAGCCGACGGTCGACTCGAGCCAGATCTCGCCCCCGACGCCGAGGTGAAGCTGGCCCCTCCAGTCGCCGTGCGTGTCGAGCGTGTCGAACGCGCCGCCGTAGTCGGCGAACGCGGCGCCGGTGATGCGGTTGACGAACACCGGCAGCGTCGAGGGGCCGCGGTCGATCTCGGCGATGGGGAAGCGGTACTCGACGTTGGCCAGGTGGTACTGCGCCCCGATGAACGCGACCGGCGGGTAGCCGCGCAGCACGAACGCGCTCTGGTAGATGCGGTTGGCGTCGCGGATGGTGTCGACGTCGATCTTCACCGCGTCGATGAAGCCCCCCGTGTAAAACAGCCCCTGGCGCGGGTAGTCCCCCGTGGACACCGCCGACGAGACGTGCGCGGCGAGCGTGTGGTGGCGCAGCCAGGGCATCGGCAGGTACGCCCCCGCCGCGTACGAGAAGACGGCGAGGCGGTAGTCGCTCGCGAGCGCGCGGTCGGCCACGTCGGTGCTCGCGGCGAGCCAGAAGCCGCGCTCGCTGCCGACCCCGTGCAGCGAGCGCTCGGTGTTGGCGTAGCTCCAGCCGAGGTGCAGCGAGCCGAGGTAGCCGTACGACGGCACGACCGTGACCGGCGCGAACGGGTCGGCCCGCGTCGAGAGCGGGAGATCGGCGCGCATGCGCGACACGGTGTAGCCGAGCGCGAAGCCGGTGGCGTCGAGCTCGCGCGGCACGCTGTAGGCGAGCGTGCTCGAGACGCCGACGTTCTCCTCGAGGAGCTGCGGCTCGAAGCCGCCGTAGCGGAAGCCGGTGCGCGGCGCGACGGCGCGGAACGCCGACATGCGGAGATCGAACGGCAGCCGCCCGTACGTGTACCCCACGCTGCCTTGCAGCCCGCCGGCGTCGGTCTCGACGAGCATGTTCGCGCTGAGCGAGTGGCGGCCGATCGCGTCGGACGCCGTCGTCGTGACGCTCAGCGCGTCGCCGAACGAGCCGGGGCCGTACGCCAGCGCCCACGCGCGCGGGCGCAGCGAGGGGAGCGCCGTGTACGCGTGGCGCTCGAGCGGGACGTCGCGCGTCGAGGGAGGGTCGGGGCGCGGGTCGTCGTACGGGGGCGGCTCGAGCCACGTCGCGCGATCGACCGGCAGCGCGTAGAGGTCGAAGCCCGCCGCGCCGTAGCCGACGTAGGCGAGCGTCGCGCCGTCGGGGGAGGGCTCGGGCTCGAACGCGCCGGTGCGCACGTTGGTCACCTGCCAGAGGTGGCGAAGGTCGAGGTCGTAGGCGAAGAGGTTGGGCACGTGCCCCGCGCGGTCCGACGAGAAGTAGACGGTGCGCCCGTCGGGCGAGAACGACGGCTCGACGTCCATCGCGCGGTCGTGGGTCAGCTCGGTCACCTCGCCGGTCGCGAGGTCGACGAGGCGGATGTCGCGGTAGCCGCCGGCCGTCCACGTCGAGTAGACGACGCGCGCGCCGTCGGGCGAGAAGCGCGGCGTGAACGCCTGGTCGTAGCGTGCGCTCGGCACCAGCGCGTGCGCGCCGCGCACGGCGCCGTCGGCGTCGAGCGAGGCGATGACGAGCGTCGTCGTGCCGCGGCGGTTCTCGATCCAGACGATGCGGCGGCCGTCGGGGCTCACGTCGGGCGACTGCGCGCGCGCGCCGGTCGTGAGGCGGCCGCGCTCGGGCTCGAAGCCGCTCGGCGCGCCGGTGCGCTCGGGCACGCGGAACAGATCGTGGAAGGGGTAGACGCGCCGCGTGACGGCGACCGAGTCGAAGACGAGCCCCCCCGCTCCGTCGCGCGTCGGCGTGGCGTCGCCGACCGAGCGCGCGACGAGCGTGGCGCCGCGCGCGCTCGCGTGCGCGCGGTCGTCGAGCGGCAGGCGGTAGATGCCCGGCCGGCCGTGCGCGTCGTCGCGGAAGTAGAGCAGCGACTCGGGCTCGCTGCCCGCGCGCGGCACCCACCGCGGGTGCGCGGCGAGCTGACCTCCGTGCGTGAGCCGCGACCCCTCGCGCACGCCGCGCGCCTCGACCGCCTGCACCTGGCGCGCGAAGCGCTCGCCGAGCGTCGTCGTCCACCCCTCGTACAGCTCCTCGTAGGTGCGGCCGGTCGCGCGCCGCACCGAGCGGTTGATGGCGAACGGCGCGAGGCGCGCGCCGTAGTCGCGCACCACCTGGCGCATCGTCTCCTCGCCGTAGGTGTCGACGATGAACGACAGGAAGCTCGAGCCGTAGAGGTACCAGAGGTTGCCCTGCGGCCAGCGCCGCGGCTGGTGCGACATCTGGTCGAGCCCCGCGAGGTTGCCCGCGAGCACGTCGGCGCGCAGGTACATCTCGAAGATCGAAGAGCGCAGCCGGCCGCCGCCCGTCTGGCGCGTCTCCTCGAGCACCGCGAGCCCCTCGAGCACCCAGCGCGGCTGCGCCTGGTTGGGCACGAGCGTCTTGCCGAACAGGCGGTTGACGATCGCGGGCACGCCCCCGATCGCGTCGGTGTGGAGGATGTGCGTGTACTCGTGCGTGACGAGCGAGAGGATCCAGTCGTCGTAGTCGCCGAGCGGCGACAGGTCGTCGGGCGCCGTGACGTAGAGGCGCACGAGGTCGTAGGGGATCGCGGTGGCCGAGCCGTTGGCCGAGTCGCTGTCGTCGGTGAGGACGACCTCGGTCACCTCGGTGGGCGTCGTGCCGAGCACCGGCGCGAGCCGGCGGTGCACCCCCTCGGCCACGCGCGCGACCTTCTCGGCGATGGGCTCGAGCCCGCGCGGATGGTGCACGCGGAAGTGGGGCGTCTCGATCGTACGCCAGTCGATGTAGGGATCGCCCGCGGCGCTCGCCGTCGACGCGGCCAGCGCCACGCACGCGACGGACGCGAGGGCGACGAGAGAGGCGCGCGCGCGCGGGCGCCCGGTCACATGTCGTCGTGGAACAGCGGCTCGCGGTTGCGGGTGTAGCGGTAGACGAGCTGACGCGCCTCGGTCGAGATGTGCGTGAACTGCGCGCCGAAGCCGGGCGAGGCCGAGCCCTCGACGCTGTCGCGCGTCCAGCGCACGACGGCGCCGGCCTCGAACTCGTAGCCGCCGGGCATCGACACGCGCAGGTTCACCGTCTGGCCGATGCGCGGGATGTTGTACGTCGCGACGAACAGCCCGCCGTGCACGACGACGTCGTTGCCGCCGAGCCCCTTGTAGAAGTTCGAGGCGCTGTGCGCTCCGAGCTCGGCCTCGGCGCGGATGGCGTCGGCCGGAGGAGGCGCCGAGAGGTAGGGCGCGCCTGCCGCGGGGGCCTGCGCCACGGGGGGAGCGGCGACAGGGGGCGCGTACGCCACGGGCGGTGCAGCGACCGGGGGCGCGTACGCCACAGGCGGAGCCGCCATCTGGGCAGGCGCAGGCGCCGCGACGGGCATGGGCGCGGCTGCCGAGGGGGGCGGGCGTTGGGTCAGCCCGTGCACGAGGCCGAGCGAGCCGGCCACGCCCTCGAGCGCGGCGGTCACCGCCGGGTGCGTCTGGGGCTGCGACTGCAGCAGGCCGAGCGCGCGGCGCACGGCGTCGAGCGCGATGGGCCCGTGCGTGGCGATCGCTGCGCCGCCGGAGCGCTCGATCTGGAAGAGCGCCCCCATCGCTTGCGAGACGGGCTCGGCGGCGGCGGCGAGCGCCGCGGGCACGCCAGGATCGGACTGCAACGCGCCGAGGGCGCGAGCCAGCGACTCACGGGCGGTCTTAGCCGTGGAGACGGGGTCGGACATGAACGCTCCTGTTCGAAAACGGGACAATCACCCTACCACCAACCCCTGCGTCCGCGCGACGAGGTCGGCGAAAGCTTTCGCGTCGGCCGGCTCGTCGTCGATCTCCCCCTCCAGAAGCTCGAGGGCGCCGTCGGCGGTGCGCACGACCGCGCGCCCCGCCACGACGGCTGCCTCGCCGGGCGCCAGCACGCGCGGAAACGAGGCCGCCGCGCGCGCCGCGTGCACGGCGACCATCGTGTCGCCGATCTCGGTGAAGGCTCCCGGGGCGGGCGCGAGCGCGCGGATGCGGCAGAGCAGGCGCTCGGTCGTCCACCCGAAGCGCAGCGCGCACGCGTCGTCGTCGGGCGCGGGGGCCTCGGTCGCCAGCGCGGCGTCCTGCTCCCTCTCGTCCACGGGCTCGCCGCGCGCGAAGCGGGCGACGGTGTCGCGCAGCAGGGCGAGCGAGGGGCGGTCGAGCGCGCGCGCGAGCCGCCACGCGTTCCACGACGGGTCGATGGCGAGCCGCCGGCTGCCGAGGATGGCCCCCGTGTCGTAGTCGGCCTCGAGCCGGTGCGCGGTGACGCCCGTCTCGGCGTCGCCCGCGTCGAGGGCCGCGAAGTAGGGGTCGGCCCCGCGGTGGCGCGGCAGCAGCGAGGGGTGCACGCCGAAGCCGCCGAGCCGCGCGGCGCGCACCGCCGCCATCGGCACCCGCGTCGTCCAGAACCAGCTGACCACGAGGTCGGGGCGTAGCCGCTCGGCGGTCTGCACGATCCACGCGTCGTCTGCCGCGGCGCGGAGCCGCACCCGGTCGGCGCCGAGCCGCCGGGTGAGCCTGCGCCGGCCGACGGCGTCGGCGCGGCTCAGCACGGCCTGCTCGATGACGTGGCCGTCGTGGTGCAGCAGCACGCCCGCGAGCGGCAGCCCGAGCAGCAGGATGCGCAGGCCGCCCGCGGCGGCGACGGACGGAGGGGCCGGAGGGGCGCGCATCGGGCCCGGCGGTCGTAGCGCGAGCGCCCGTCGCGGCGCCACCCAGACGCACCGAAAACTTGGTCCGTCCAGGGCGGGGCTGCTAGCTCGGGAGCATGGCCGCCAGCTTGTTTCGTCCCCTGCTCCGCGGGGGCCCGCGGTTCGACGACGCCGCCGCGCGCCGGCCGATCCTCACGTTCGAGGCCGTCTACAAGGCCTACCGCGCCGATCAGCCGGTGCTGCGCGGCATGTCGCTGGTCGTCGAGCGCGGTGAGTTCGTGTTCGTCACGGGGCCGTCGGGGGCGGGCAAGAGCACGCTGCTTCGCCTGCTGTACCGCGCCGAGCAGGTCGACGACGGGCGCATCCTCTTTCTCGGCCGCGACATCGCGCGGCTGACCGACGGGTCGATCCCGTTTCTGCGCCGGAACATGGGCATCGTGTTCCAGGACTTCAAGCTCGTGGCCGGCTGGACGGTCTACGAGAACGTCGCCGTGTCGCTCGAGGTGCTCGGCCTGCCGTCGCGCCTCGTGCGCACGCGCGTCGGCGAGGCGCTCGAGCGCGTCGGTCTCGCGGGGCGCGGCCCCGATCGCGCCGAGGTGCTCTCGGGCGGCGAGCAGCAGCGCGTCGCCATCGCGCGCGCCATCGTCGGCGAGCCGGCGATCCTGCTGGCCGACGAGCCCACGGGCAACCTCGACCCTCAGCTCGCCATCGACATCCTCGGCCTGTTCGAGGAGATCCACGAGGCGGGCACCACGGTGCTCTTCTCGACCCACGACCGCACGCTGCTCGAGGTGCGACCGCGCCGCGTGGTCGTGCTCGACGAGGGCAAGGCGATCGACGTGCCACAAGGCCTCGCGGTGCCCGGCATCCGCATGGCCAGCTGATCGAACGACGAGGGGACGGAGCACGCGATGGAGTTCTCATCGATGACGACGGCGGCGCGCGCGCTGCGTGGGGGTCGGAGCGACTGGCGGCTGCACGCGCTCAGCGTGTTCTCGCTCGCGGTCGCGTTCGTGTGCCTCGCGTCGGCGCTGCTGGTCGTGGTCAACCTGCAGGCGGTCGAGGCGCGCTGGGCTCGCGCCGGACGGGCCTCGATCTACCTGAAGGACGGCGTCGCCGACGACGACGTCGCGGCCCTGCGCCGCGCGCTCGCGCAGACGCCGGGCGTCTCGGGCACGCGCTACCTCTCGCAGGCCGACGCCCGCAAGGACGTCCTCGGCGACGGCGTCGCCGGGGCGCTCGCGGCGCTGCCGCCCGAGGCCTTCCCCGCCTCGGTCGAGCTCGACTTCACCCCCGAGCTCGGCGACGAGTCGATCGCCACCCTGGTCGCGAAGCTGCGCTCGGTGCCGAGCGTCGAGTCGGTCGAGACCTACCAGCGCTGGACCGAGCGCCTCGCCGCGCTTCTGCGCGGCGGCGTCGCGGCGAGCGCGGTGCTCGCCATCGTGGTGTTCGCCGCGGTCGTGTCCGTCGTCGCCTCGACGATGCGCCTCGCCTTGCAGCGCCGTCGCCGCGAGATCGAGGTGCTCAAGCTCGTCGGCGCCACCGACGCGTACGTGCGCGGCCCCTTCGTCCTCGAGGGCGCCATGGAGGGCGTGCTCGGCGCGATCGCGGCGCTGCTGCTGCTCGGCCTGCTCTTCTCGATCGTCCGCGGGCGGTTCGACGCCGACCTCGCGATGCTCATCGGCATGGCCCCCGTGTTCCTCCCCTGGCCGTTCGCGCTCGGCCTCACGGCGCTCGGCGCCATGCTCGGCGCCATCGCCGCGCTCGCCGGCGTGCGTCGCTTCGCGGCGGTGTGACCATGCGCGCACGCCTGCTCGTCGCCGCGCTCGGCCTCTGCCTCGTCAGCGGCCTCGCCGTCGCCGACGCGCCCGCGCAGCGCGCCGAGCCCCTCGCGTCCATCGGCGGCGTCGACCAGGTGCTCGTCGCCCTCGAGGCCGAGGAGCGCACCGTGCGCGCCGAGCTCGAGACGCTCGCGCCGCGCATCGAGGGTGCGCGCAAGCGAGCCGCCGTGCGCGGACGCGCGCTCTACCGCCTCGTTCGCGCCGGGCTGCTGCCGGTCGGCGGCGGCTTCGGCGCGCTGTTCGAGCACGCCATCCGCGTCGAGCGCGTGCGCCGCGGCGTCGACGAGGACGTGCGCGAGCTCGACGCCGCCTCCACGCGCAAGACCGAGCTGATGCACCGCCTCGAGGCCATCGCCACGCGCCGCGCGCCGCTCGAGCTCGAGCAGCAGGCCGCCACGCGCGCGCGCGCCGTGCTCGAGGAGGCCGAGGATCGCCGCCTCTCGTTCGAGCGCGCGTTCCAGTCCAAGGGCGCGGGCAACGGCGACTACGTCGCGGTCTACGGCGGGGCCGGCCCCATCGACCCCGCGGCGGCCGGCGATCCCTTCCGCGCCCAGAAGGGGCGCCTGCCCTTCCCGATCGCGGGCCGCACCGAGATCTCGCGCGTGCGCCGCGGCGGCGCCGAGGGCCCCGGCCTCGAGCTGCGCGCGGCCCCCGGGACGGCCGTGCGCGCCGTGCACGGCGGGCGCGTCGCGTTCGCCGACCGCTACGCGAGCTTCGGCAAGGTCGTCATCATCGACCACGGCGACGGCTTCTTCACGCTGCTCGGCAACCTCGCCACGGTCGACGCGCGCCAGGGCGACTCGGTCGCAGCCGGCGCGCGCGTCGGCACCGTGGGCGACGACGGCAAGGGCCCCATGGTCTACTTCGAGGTGCGCCACTCGGGCGCGACGCTCGACCCCGGACCATGGCTCGGCCTCTGACCGTCACGCGCCCCGCGCTCGCTTCGCTGCTCGTCGTCGCCGCGCTCGGTCGGTCGGCACCCGCCGCGGCGCAGCCTGCGCCTGGCGCGCTCCCGGCGCTCCCGGCACCCCCGCCGCCGCCTGCGTACGCTCCCCCGGCGCCGCCCGGGCCGATGCTCGCGCCCCCCGTGCAGCCGCCTCCGGGCTACGCCGGCCCCTACGCGCTGCCGCCTGGCTGGCAGGCGTGGCCCGCGGGCCCCGCGCCGACGCCCCCCACCGAGCTTCGCTACGTGCCCGGCCAGCCCATCCCCGGCGGCTACCACCACGAGTCGCTCATCCGCCGCGGGCTCGTGCTCGCGGGCGCGATCGTCGGCGGGAGCATGTACGCCATCTCGTTCTCGGTCGCGGCCAACAGCCCCGCCTCCGAGGACGGCTGGCTGCTCGTCCCCGTGCTCGGCCCCTTCCTCGACCTCGGCGCGCGCGGTCGCCGCTGCACCGGCGAGTGCTTCGACGACGCCGGCGCGCGCGCGGCGCTCACGCTCGACGGCATCGTGCAGCTGACCGGCGCCGCGCTGGTGCTCGGAGGGCTCTTCGCCAGGCGCGAGGTGCTCGTGCGCGACGACGCCGCGCTCGTGCAGGGCCGCCCCGCGTTCGCGAGCCTCCAGGTCGCGCCGACGACCCTCGGCCACCAGGGCTACGGCCTGGCGGCGCTCGGCTGGTTCTGAGGCCGCAACCGCCACGCGCCCGGGGCCGACGGGGCCCACGCTGGACGCGTCGTGCGTCCCCCGAACCCCGAGGAGCCTCCCCCATGGACACCCGCATCTCCCCCGGCGGCAGCCGGACCGACGTCGTGCTCACCGACAGCGCACCCCGCGTCACGCCGCGAGGGGGCCCCGCCTTCCGCGAGGTCGTCGCGCGCGGCGCCGGCGCCGTCGTCCGGGGCGCCGAGGCCGCCGTCGGCTCGCTGCCCGGCGCACCCCTGGTCACCGCGGCGCTGCGCCCGGGCGGCGCTACGCTGGCCGTGCCGGCCCGCAGCGCGAGCGGGTTCGCCAGCCCCACCGCCACCGGAGCCGTCCCGCGCGCGGGGGCCTCGGCCGCCGAGTCGCCCGTCGCGGCGACGGCAGGCGAGGGGGGCTCGGTCGAGCAGGCCCTCGCGCAGAGCCAGGAGTTCAACCTCTACTACTTGCAGCTCCAGGAGCAGATGGCCGCGGAGAACCGCTCCTACACCGCCATGTCCAACGTGCTCAAGGCCAGGCACGACACGGTGAAGAACGCGATCGGCAACCTCCGTTGATTTCGTGGCATACTGACGTTCCACGATGAC
>CAITLX010000060.1 GCA_903893335.1 uncultured delta proteobacterium
CGGCGAGCGCGGTCTCGGCGAGCGCCACGTCGGGGCGCGCGGGGAAGACGGCGGCGGGCCACAGCGCGTCGGCGGCCATGGGGTGCAGGTCGTCGCCGAGGTCGGCGCGCACGTGGGCCCACGCCCCTCGCGCCCAGACCCCCGCGGCGGGGTGCTTGCGGAGCACGACGAGGTCGGCCCCAGCGGCGGCGGGGAACGAGCGCCAGATCGCGGCCACCGCGGCGACGCGCGCGTCGCCGGCCGTGCCCGCGTCGTCGAGCAGCGTGCCGGATTGCTCGAAGAGCTCGAGGCGCGCGCCCGACAGGCCGAGCCAGCCACCGACCTCGTGGCGCGTGAACAGCCCCGAGGCGAGCTCGCCGAGCGCCGTCGCGGCCTGCGCGCGCACGGGCGCGAGCGAGCCGGGCACGGCGTGGGCGTAGGTCATCAGCCCGCCGGTGCGGTCGAGGTGCGCGCGGTACGCGGCGACCGCCGAGCGCAGCGCGTCGTCGCGCACGCCGGCGCGCGCGTCGTGCCCCTCGGCCGGCGGAGAGCCCGCGCTGGCGACCTCGCGGGCGACGAACGCGTGGAGCCGCAGCAGCTCGTCGCGCTGCTCGCGGTGACCCGAGAGGTGGCGCTCGAGGTCGCTCGGGTGCGCCGCGAGCACGGCCTCGGCGCGCGCGAGCACGGCGCGCACGACGGGCGCCGCGAGCGAGGTGCGGGCCGCGGCCGACGCGGGCCCGAAGAGCAGGTCGCGCAGGAACGACTCGTGGCGCGCGTCGAAGGGCGTCGCGCGCATCGCGTCGACGAGCGCCGACGACGACTCGTCCTCGTCGAGGTCGGGGCGGCCGACCAGCGAGCGCACGCGGCCGACCTGCGCCGGGTCCGCGCCGACGACCAACTGGCGCGCCTGCGCCCGCTCGGCGTCGGTGAGCGCCGCGTGGGCGGAGCCCGCCCAGACGAGCGAGATCGTGGCGAGCGGGAGCGCGAGGAGGAGCCGACGCATCGGGGCGCCGGAAGCGTACCACGAACTTGCGCGCCGCCCGCGGCCGTAGCAAGCGTGGCCCCGATGCGCATCCTCTTGCTCGGTGCCGACGGCCAGGTGGGGCACGAGCTTCGCGGCCCGCTCTCCACGTTCGCCGACGTCACGGCGGCGGGCCGCGGCACCGACCTCGGTGACCTCGACGCCCTGCAGCGCACCCTCGGCGACGCCGCGCCGCAGGTCATCGTGAACGCCGCGGCGTACACCGACGTCGACGGCGCCGAGCGCGAGCCGGGGCGCGCGTACCGCGTGAACGCCGAGGCCGTCGCGGTGCTCGGCGAGTGGGCCCGCGCGCACGGCGCGGGGCTCGTGCACCTCTCGACCGACTTCGTGTTCGACGGCACGCTCGAGCGCGCGTACCGCGAGGACGACGCGACCGGCCCCGTCAACGTCTACGGCCGCTCGAAGCTCGAGGGCGAGCGCGCCCTCTCCGCGCTCGACGCCCCCGCGCTCGTCGTGCGCACGGCCTGGGTGTGGAGCCTTCGTCGCAAGAGCTTCGTCAGCGCGATGCTCCGGCTCGCGCGCGAGCGCCCCCGGCTCGCGGTCGTGGCCGATCAGGTCGGCAACCCCACGTTCTGCCGCGACCTCGCCGTCGCGCTCGCGCTCGTGCTGCACCGCATGGGCGAGCGCGCCCCCGAGGCGCTGCGCGAGGCGCGCGGCGTCTACCACCTGGCCGGCACCGGGGCGTGCACGCGCTACGACCTCGCCGCGGCGGCCATCGCGCTCGACCCGAAGCGCGCCGAGCACGTGGTCGAGACGATCGCGCCGATCGCGACCCACGAGTACCCGCTGCCCGCGGCCCGCCCGCTGCGCACCGAGCTCGACTGCTCGCGCTTCCACGCCCGCTTCGGCGTCGCGCTGCCGCCGTGGCGCGAGGCGCTGGCGCGCGCGCTCGCCGGCTGACGGCGCGATCAGCCCGGAAACAGGAGCTTCTCGACGTCGAGCAGCGCCTCGCGCGCGCGGTCCTTCGAGAAGTGGCGCCGCACGTTGGCCTTGCCCGCGACCGACAGGCGGAGCCAGCGCTCGTCGTCGGCGGCGAGCGCGACCACCGCGTCGGCGAAGGCGTCCGGCGCGTCGGCGAGCGCCACGTCTACGCCGTCGACCAGGTGCATCCCCTCGGCGGCGATCGTCGTCGCGACGACCGGCACGCCGTGCGACATGCTCGTGTTGACCTTCCCCTTCACGCCGGCGCCGAAGCGCAGCGGCGCGACCGACACGCGCGTGCGGGCCAGCAGCGGGCGGAGATCGTCGACGTGGCCGAGCACCTCGACGCGCGGCTCGGCGAGCGCGCGCACCTCGGCCGGCGCGTCGGCGCCGACGAGCAAGAGCGGCACGCCGGGCGTCTTCGCCCAGACCCGCGGCATGATGTCGCGCACCAGCCACAGCACCGCGTCGACGTTGGGCGGGTGGCGGAAGCTGCCGATGAAGGCGATGGCGTCGCGCCCGCGCGGGTCGGCCTCGGCCTCGAGCTCGACGTCGTGGATGTTCGACAGCACGCGCACCGTCGCGTCGGGCAGCTCGCGCTCGAGGATCTCGCGCTCGGAGTTGCTCACGACCAGCGTGCAGTCGACGCGACGCACCAGGTCGAGCTCGACGTCGTGCGTGCGCGCCGCGACCGTCGCGAGGGCGTTCGAGCCGCGAAGCTCGGCCTCGCGACGCTCGCGCAGGAAGTGGAGATCGACCGTGTCGAACACGACCTTCGCGCGCGGCGCGTGTCGCCGCACCGAGGCGAGGTGCGCGACGGCGACGTCACGGCGCGACAGCACGACCACGTCGTAGCGCGCCCCGTACTCGAGCAGGTGCGCGCGGATCGACCGCGCGTGCGGCCTGCGCACGACGTGGATGCCGAGCTCCTCGAGGTAGCGGTGGCGCTCGGGCTCGTCGGCCGGGGTGGTGCAGTCGGTCGACGAGAACGACACCGCCCAGCCCAGCCCGCGCAGCGTCTCGAGCACGCGCGTCATGCGCAGCGAGCCCGAGTCGCGGTCGGGCGTGGGCACGGCCGCGTCGATGACGAGCACGCGGCCGCGCGGCGCGCGGTCCTTGGCGAGGTCGAGGGGTGTGCCGGCCGCGGGCTGACGCGCGAGCACGCTCTGCCACCGCGCGGCGAACGTGACCTGGTTGTCGACCTGGTAGCGCTTCACGCCGCTCGCGAGGTCCTTGCCCGAGGTGACCCCCTCGAAGTGCACGACCACCGAGCGCGGCTGGTAGACGACGCGCTTGCCGGCCTCGCGCACGCGGAACGCGAGGTCGGTGTCCTCGTAGTACGCAGGCGCGTAGCGCGTGTCGAAGCCCGAGAGGCGCTCGAACAGCGCGCGCGGCACCAGCAGGCTCGCGCCCGAGCAGTAGTCGACGTCGCGCTCGTACTCGTACGCGGGGCGGTCGGGGCGGTCGAGCCGTCCGAAGTTGGCGGCCGAGCCGTCGGCGAACACGACGCCGCCTGCCTCTTGCAGGCGGCCGTCGGGGTAGACGAGCTTCGAGCCGACGAGGCCGACGTCGGGCGACGCGTCGGCGGTCGCCACCAGCGTGCGGAGCCAGCCGGCGGTGACCTCGGTGTCGTTGTTGAGGAAGACGAGGTGGCGCCCGCGCGCGAGCGCGGCGCCGGCGTTGCACGAGCCGATGAAGCCGAGGTTCTTCGCGTTCTGGTGCACGCGCACGTTGTCGAAGCGCGCGAGCACCTCTTGCGTGTCGTCGGGCGAGGCGTCGTCGACGACGATGACCTCGTAGGTGGGCCCGTCGGTGAACCGCGCGATCGCCCGCAGGCACGCCGCGGTGAACGCCGACTTGCCGTAGACGGGCACGACGATGGACGCGTCGATGGACGCGAACGCGGGCAGCGCGACGCGCTCGGACCGCGGCGGGGGCGGCGCCGAGCGCGCGGCCCACGCCGAGCGCAGCTTGCGCGCGACGTCGTACAGCGCGTCGTCGTAGCGGCCGCGCAGGCGCGCGGTGCGCGCGTCGATCTCGCTCCGAAGCTCGCGCGCCGAGTCGAGCGGCGACGGCGTCGTCGCGGGTTGCGCCTGGGTGCGGCGCGCGAGGGGGTCGGGGGGGTGCTTCATCCGCGTGGGGGGGGCTGCGGCCTACTCGGCCGTGATGAGGAACTGGCGCGTGACGGCGTCGGCGGCGACCGCGAGCGCCCCGCGAAAGAGCCGGTGCGGGCCGCGCTCGACGCCGATCGCGCGCCCGACGGCCCGGCCCTTGATCTCGTCGTCGAGCACGCGCGAGACGCCCGTGACGACGAACCCGCTCCCCTCGATGAGCTCGATGGCGGTCTCGCGCGTGAAGAAGCGCAGGTGCGTCCTGTCGAGGATGCCGTCGTCGGCGTAGTCCCAGCGCTGGCGCAGCAGCCCCCGCAGCACGCTGCCGTGCGCGACGTTGGGCAGGCTGAGCACGAGCACGCCGCCGGGCAGGAGAAAGTCGCGGTAGCGCCGCAGCGTCGTCCAGGGATCGACCACGTGCTCGAGCACGTCGGCGAACACCACGCAGTCGGGGCGCGGCCAGCCCGCGGGCGGCCCCGCGTCGGCGCCGCCGACGCTCACGTCGTCGAGGCGCGCGCGCGCGCGCTCGGCCTGCTCGGCGACCGGCTCGATGCCCCGCACGCGCACCCAGGGGCGCTCGGCCTTGAGCGCGGCGCCGAAGGCGCCCGACGCGCAGCCGATGTCGAGCACCTCGCGCGCGCCCGCGGGCACGAGGCGCGCGACCTCGGGCCTCGTGTGCTCGTAGTAGCTCGCTGCGGGCAGGGGCATCGCGCGCGCGACGTTAGCACCGGTGACGGGGGCCATCACGCGGCCCCTTCCCCGCGCGGGCGCCTGCCGGTCAGCGCCCGCAGCGCGTCGACGGCCGACCGGTCCACCGCGAGCACGACGAGGAGGAAGACCAGCGCCGACGGCAGCACGGCCGAGGGAACGACCACGGCGGCCTTGCCCACGGTCACCTGCCAGCCCGCGAGGCCGAAGCGCGCGGTCGCGCCCGCGAGGCCGCGCGCGACCGAGCCCTCGAGCCACGGCGAGAGCAGCAGCCGGCCGAGGCTCGCCGTGGCGAGCGCCGCCACGAGCCCCGCGCCGAACCGAGGCGCGATGCGCAGGTGCGGGAGCTCCTGGCGCACCGCCCAGAGGGTCGCGATGTTGCCGACGACGACGTGCACGCAGTACGCGACGGCGAAGCCGATGAGCGTCGGCGAGAAGCGCATGACGATCGAGACGACGATCCAGTTGAGCGCCGTCCACGCGAACGACAGGCGCATGATGATCTGCGGCTTGCCCAGCGCGTCGAGCGCGCCGGCCGCCAGCGGGCTGAAGAAGCCGAGCACGATGGCCACGGTGTAGACGTGCAGCGCGGGCATCGCCGGCAGCCACTGGTCGCTGAAGATCGCCGAGACCAGCTGCCGCCCGACGCCGAAGACGAGCCCCACGTAGAAGAGGGTCGCGAGCGCGCAGGCCTCGATCGACGTCTCGAGGATCTTCGCGAACCTCGCCGGGTCGGAGCGCAGCCGGCTGAAGAGCGGGAAATTGACCCGCGAGACGACGTCGATGAGCTTGAGCGGGAAGTAGGCGGTGCTCTGCGCCCAGTTGATGAGGCCGTAGGTGTAGGCGCCGAGCACACGGCCGCCGTAGAGCGGCGTGAGCGCGTCGTTGACGAAGCTGATGACGCCCTTGGTCTGGTACGCGACGCCGAAGCCGAGCGAGCGCCGGAGCGCGGCGACGTCGAACGTGAAGCTCGGCCACCAGGGGCGCATCACCTGCGTCAGCACCATGCCGAGCACGCCCTGCACCAGCACCGCGGCGAGCAGCGAGCGCGCGCCGTGCCCGCGCCAGGCGAGCGTGACGGCCGTCGCGTAGTAGGCCGTCTCGACCGTGAGATCGACGATGGAGAGGCGCACGAAGCGCAGGCTGCGCTCGAGCAGGATGGACGGCACGGTGCGGAGCGACGCGGTGAGCAGCCCGAGCGACAGCACGCGCAGGATGTCGGGGGCGCCGCCGGGCATGTCCTTCCAGAAGAGGCCCATCGCGTCGGCGAACGACCACACGACGCCGACCACGCAGACGAACAGCGCCGACTGCGCCCAGAAGATCGTCGAGAGCTCGCCCTGCGTCGGGTGCTCCTTCTTCTGCACGAGCGAGGCGGCGAGGCCCGCGTCGCCGTAGATCATGAAGAACGCGAACGCGAACTGCACCAGCCCGAAGGTGCCGAACTCGGCGGGCGTGAGCAGGCGCGACAGCATGAGGTTGCCGCCGAACACGAGGAACTGGTGCAGGACGGTGCGCGCCCCGAGCACGACGTAGCCGAGCTTCGCGCGCGCGGTGAGCTTCTCCGCGTCGTGCGCGGGCTCGGCGACCGGCGCGGTGGGCGCTGCCGCGGGGACCTGGGGATCGGTCATCGGCGCCTCAGCCGCTCGACGGCGGTGCGCACCTCGGAGACGGCGCTCCGGTCGACCAGCAGCACGACGAGCGCGAACGAGGCCACCGCCCCGAGCACCGCGACGATGAGCGTGAAGGGCCCGGTGACCCAGGCGGCCGGGTGCGTCGCGCGCACCAGCAGCGCCATGGCGACGGCGGCCACGAGCGACGCGCGAACGCGCGGCCAGAGGCGCGCGTCGGGCAGCAGCCTGCGGACGTAGAGCACGACGATGGCGTTGCCGATGACGACGTGCAGGCAGTACCCCACGGCGAACGCCATCGGCGTCGGGGCGATGCGCAGCGCGATGACGACGGCGATCCAGTTGAACGCCGTCCACGCGATCGACAGGCGCGTCATCACCTGCGGCCGACCGAGCGCGTCGAACGCGCCGGCGACCACCGGCGAGAGGAAGCCGATCGAGATCGCGGCGGCGTAGACGTAGAGCGTCGGGACGGCGGGCATCCACTTGTCGCCCCAGATGACGGCGACCAACTGCGGGCCGATGCCGGCGACGAGCGCGACGAAGAAGAGCGTGGCGATCGCGCAAAGCTGGATGGAGCGCTCGAGCGACTCGGCGAACGCGCGACGGTCGTCCTGCAGCCGGCTGAACAGCGGGAAGTTCACCCGCCCGACGATCTCGACCAGCTTGATCGGGAAGAACGCCGTGTTCTGCGACCAGGTCACGAGGCCGAACGCGTACTTGCCCAGCACGCCGCCGCCGTAGATGGGCACGACCGCGCCGTTGAGGAAGCCGACGACGCCCTTGGTCTGGTAGATGGCGCCGAAGCGGAGCATCGGGCCGAGCGCGACGGTGTCGAACGCGAACGACGGCCGCCACGGGCGCGCGAGGTAGACGAGCACGACGCCGAGGCTCCCCTGCACCAGCACCGCGGTCACCAGCGCGGTGACGCCGTAGCCGGCGGCTGCGAGGGCGACGGCCGAGACGTAGAAGCCGAGCGTCATGACGACCTCGACGACGCTGAGCTTGCCGAACTGCATCTCGCGCTCCATCAGGATGGAGGGCACGACGCGCAGCACGGTGAGCAGGAGCTCGATCGACATGACCCGCAGCAGCCACGGGGCGACCGCCGGCAGGTCGGGCCAGATGCGCATCACCTGGTCGGCGGTGGCGAACACGATGGCGACCACGGCCGCCGACAGCCCCACCTGCGTCCACCACACCGTCGAGAGCTCGCGCTGCGTGGGCGCCTCGCGCTTCTGGATGAGCGCGGCGCCGAGGCCGGCGTCGCCGAAGATGGTGAAGAACGCGAGCGCGAACTGCACGATCCAGAACACGCCGAACTCGGCCGGGCCGAGCACGCGCGCGAGGTAGACCTGCCCGCCGAGCACCACCAGCTGGTGGCCGACGGTGCGCGCGACGAGCACGAGCACGGCGACCCGCGCGCGCCGCTGGAGCGCGCTGGCGCGGCCACCTCCGCTCTCGGGCGTGCCTTCGGGGTCGGGTCCGGATTGCATGGCGCGCAGCGGCCGCCCTTGGTGCCATGCCCCCAGGGCGCTCGCAAGCCCGGCGCCGTGCAAGCGGACGCCGCGGTGGTGTAAGCTGCGGGCCCCCGCGAGCCACCCCGGCCCCCGCGGGCGGACCCCCCATGACCGCACGAACCTACCTCGTGACGGGTGGAGCCGGCTTCATCGGCTCGAACCTCGTCCGCCACCTGCTCGAAGACCGCGCCTCGCGCGTCGTCGTGCTCGACGCCCTCACCTACGCCGGCAGCCTCGAGAACCTCGACGGCGTCGCCGACACGGCGCGCCTGCGCTTCGTGCGCGGCGACATCTGCGACGGCGACTCGGTGCGCGCGCTGCTCGCCGACGAGCGCATCGAGGTCGTCTTCAACCTCGCGGCCGAGTCGCACGTCGACCGGTCCATCGACGGGCCGCGCGCGTTCGTGCGCACCAACATCGACGGCACGTTCGAGCTGCTCGACGCCTCGCGCAAGCACTGGGCCGACCTCGGCGCCGACGCGCGCTCGAGGTTCCGCTTCGTGCACGTCTCGACCGACGAGGTGTTCGGCTCGCTCGGCGACACCGGCTTCTTCACCGAGGAGTCTCGCTACCAGCCCAACTCGCCGTACGCGGCGTCGAAGGCGGCGGCCGATCACCTCGCGCGCGCCTATTTCCACACCTACGGGCTGCCCACGCTCGTCACCAACTGCTCGAACAACTACGGGCCGCGGCAGTTCCCCGAGAAGCTCATCCCGCTCACCATCCTCAACGCCCTCGAGGGCAAGAGCCTCCCGGTGTACGGCGACGGGCGCAACGTGCGCGACTGGCTGCACGTGCACGACCACTGCACCGCGCTCGCGGCCGTGGCCTCGCGCGGTCGCCCCGGCGAGACGTACAACATCGGCGGGCACAACGAGCGCACCACGCTCGAGGTCGTGCAGGCCGTGTGCGACGCGCTCGAGGCGCTCGCGCCGCGTGGTCCGACCTACCGCGAGCTCATCACGTTCGTGAAGGACCGCCCCGGCCACGACCACCGCTACGCCATCGACCCGGCGAAGATCGGCCGCGAGCTCGGGTGGCACCCCGCCACGACGTTCGACGCAGGCATCGGCGCGACCGTCGGCTGGTACCTCGCGCACCGCGACTGGTGCGAGGCGGTGACCACCGGCCGCTACGACCGCGAGCGCCTGGGGCTCGCCGAGGGAGCCAAGTCGTGAAGGGGCTCGTGCTCGCCGGCGGCGCGGGGACGCGCCTGCGGCCGCTCACGCACACCGGCGCCAAGCAGCTCGTGCCGGTCGCGAACCGCCCCGTCCTCTTCTACGTCATGGACAACCTCGTCGACGCCGGCGTGACCGACATCGGCGTCATCATCTCCCCCGAGACGGGCGACGAGATCCGGAGCGCGCTCGGCGACGGCAGCCGCTTCGGCGCGCGCTTCACCTAC
>CAITLX010000061.1 GCA_903893335.1 uncultured delta proteobacterium
CGCCCCACGGGGTGCAGCGGCTCTTCCCGCGAGGTTTGCTGCCTCGACACCGAACCCGCGACGCCGCGCTGCCCCGAGACGCGGACGCCGACGGTCAATGACGGCTTCACGACCGAGCCCGCTGGCCTCGACGGCTGCCCCGCGGGAATGGCGCGCGTCGGCTCGGTCTGCGTCGATCGCTGGGAGGCCTCCCTGGTGGTCGATCCAGGCGGCGCGTCCTGGTCGCCGTACCGCAAGCCCGACGGGTCCGCGCTGCGCGCCGTGTCGGTGCCGGACGCGTACCCGCAGGCCTACGTCTCGCAGCTGGACGCGGTGTCGGCATGCGCGCTCGCCGGCAAGCGGCTCTGCTCCGACGACGAATGGCGGCTCGCGTGCGAGGGGGCCGGCGGTCGGCGCTTTCCCTACGGATCGACGGTCGTCGACGGGGCGTGCAACGACGAGGTCGGCCGCACCGAGCATCCGGCCGTAGCGTGCTTCCGCTCGAGCGACGCATCGGTGTTCTCGCACCTCGACGACCCGGGCATCGACCAGGCGCCGCAGGCGCTCGCGAGCGCCGGGAGCCGGACGGCCTGCGCGACGCCCGAGCGCGTCTTCGATCTCGTCGGCAATCTCAACGAGTGGACGTCGGACCCAGCGGGCACCTACCGCGGCGGGTTCTTCGCCGACACGCGACTGAACGGGGCCGGATGCGCCTACGTCACGACGGCCCACGACACGAGCTACCGCGACTACTCGACGGGCTTTCGCTGCTGCGCGGACGCGCCCTGAGGCTCGGCGCGCTCTCGGCTCAGCGCGCCACGCGGCGCACGAACCCGCCCGGCTCGACCGGCGCGCCGTCGAATGTCCCGCCCGACGTCGACCAGCCGCCGACGATCGCGCCCCCGCCGGGCGCGGCGGCGACGGCGGTGAGGTCGTCGTTGGCGTCGCCCGTGATCAGGCGGCGCGAGATCGTCGTGCCGTCCGCAGCCAGCTCGAGCAGCGCGCCGTCGCGCGGGCCAAGCTGGTCGGAGTCGAGGAGGAAGGCGTGCCCTCGGGCGTCGGCTGCGAGCGTGCGCTCGTGCTGCTGCCCGGCCGCGAGCCACGTCGCGTCGGGGAGATCGCTCGTCGCGACCACGTTCGCCGAGTCGTCGAGCTTGGCCCAGAAGAAGCCACCGTAGCCGTTCGGCAGGTTCCACCCGACGTCGGCGTCGCCCACGAACCCGGTGAGCTGGAGCGTGCCCGCCGGGCCGCCGACCAGCGAGATCCACGCGTCGTCCTGTACGTCCTTGCCGAAGCCGGTGCGGACCTCGATGCTCCCGCCCCAGGTCGCCCGCGCCAGCCCGATCGGGTTCGGCGACGCGACGCGGAGCGCGAGCCACGCGCCGTCTGCGGTCGGCACGACGCCGTCGACGGACGCGCCGACGACGATCGCGTCTCGCTCCGATCCATCGGGCGCGAGGCGCACGAGGTAGCCGTCGTAGCCCGTCGCGTTCGGCTGCAGCGTCGTCGTCCCGAAGTCGAGCGGCTCGCCGAAGCCGCCCGCGAGCACGACGTCGCCGTCGGGCGAGAAGGCGACCTCGCCGCGGAAGTAGTTGTTGTTGCCGCCGAGCGCGCGGCTCCAGCGCAGCGTCCCGTCGCGCTCGAAGAGCGCCGCGAAGCTCGTCAGGTCGGCGCCGACGGCGGCGAGCGGAGGACCGAACGCGATCCCCGTCCGGCCGAAGAAGCCGGCGAGCGCGATCGAGCCGTCGGGCCCGACCGCGACGTTCGTCTCGAGGTTGTCCTCGCTCGTCTCGAAGCCGCGCACGAACCCCGGCGTGCCGTCGGCCGCGAAGCTCGCGAGGAAGATCCCCTCGTCGCCGGGCACGTCGGCGTGGGGGGCGTCCCACTTGGAGTAGACGCCGGACACGACGATCGCGCCGTCGGGGCCGACGGCGATGGAGTTGGGCTCGCCTGGCAGCGAGCGCGTGAACGCGCTCGGCTCCCCGCCGGCGGCTCCACCCTTGGGATCGGCGGAGGCGCCGCATGCTGCGAGCGCGAGCGCGAGGAGGCAGGGGACGACGGAGCGATCGGCGCAGCGCGAGAGGTGTCGGGGCATCATGGGGCTGTGGGGGCGCCACCCTAGCGCGTGAAGCCAGCCTGCGCGGAGGTGAATCGTGCGCGCGCTCGGGTCATTGCGGGGGGAACACGCAGGGCCCCGCGCACGTCTGCTCGATGCGCCCGGTGCGAAGGAAGATCGCCGCCTGCTGGTTGGCCTCGGGCACCGACTGGATCCAGTCGTGGGGGTCGCCCCCGACCGTGGGGGGAATGTTGGTCAGCGGCGGCTCGGGCAGGTTGAAGCTGAACTCGAGCAGGCCCGAGCCCGTCGTGGGCATCGCGACCTCGTCGAGGCCCCAGACGTGGTGGTTGACCGGGGCGAGGTTCTTCGCGCCCACGGCGCGCGCGATGAACTCGGCGCCGAGCGTCGTCACCTGGTGGTCGCCGAGCGCGGCGTGGAGGAGCACCTGGTGCTCGGGCGTGCCGGGCAGCGGGTTCGCCGTGACGTGGCTCATGTACCCGGTCGGCTCGGTGCGGTCCCACTGCGTCTGCATCAGTCCGAGCGCCATCTGGATATCCATGCCCGTCGCGTACACGCCGCGCATGATGCCGAAGAACTGGTCGAAGTCCTCGCTGCGGGTGAGCAGCAGCACGTAGGGCGCGCCGGGCTCGCCGAGCACGCCGCGCGTGACGTCGGTCGTGAGCCCCATGTACGTCGTGCCGAAGATGCCCCCCTGGCTGTCGCCTCGGTAATAGGCCTGCGCCGGGTCGATCGCGCTCTTGCCCTCGAACTGCACGGCGGCGTCCTTGTAGAAGCGCCCCTTCATCATGCGCATCGCCAGCAGCGAGTTGAGGATGCCCTGGTGCTGGCGCCCGACGACCCCACCGAAGGTGCCCACGCCGTCGACCAGCGCGCTGACCAACATCGACTCGTCGCTGTCGATCTGCGCCACCTTGTCGCCGCCGCAGAGCCCGAGCAGGGAGACGCCGAACGAGACGAAGTCGCTCTCGTCCGAGATCGTCGCGAGGGAGCCGTCCTGGCTGTCGCTCATTTCGCCGAGCAGGCCGTGGCCATTCTGCAAGAGCGCGCCCGGGGTGCCCGTCGTCGCGCTGTTGGGGATATGCACGACGAAGCCGAAGTCGGCCCAGCCATTCTGCCTCGGCAGCCCGTCGTCGCCGAGGACGAGCTTGCCGCGCGCCGCGATCTTGTCGAGGTAGAGCGGGACGTGCATGAGGCCGTGGATGCGGCGGCGAATGTGGGGGTTGGGGTTCTCCTCCGTTTGCACGATCTGGTAGGTCGGCCCCTCGACGCCGACGAGCGCGAGCGCCTCGTCGCGCATGTGCAAGAGCCACCCCGTCTGCACCTCGGTGCTCGAGGTCGTGAAGTCCCAGGCCAGCTGGAGGTCGGCGCGCGCGATGCCGGCGGACGTGAGCGTCGCGAAGAGTCGCTCGTAGTGGCCCCGCCGCGCCTCGATCGAGGCCTCGCTCGACGGCGTGCCGTCGCGGAGCGCGGCGAACGCGGGCGACGCGGGGAGCGCCGCGCCCGAGGCGCCGACCACGCGGCGGATCGCGACGACGTAGCGGTGCGCGTCCTTCATGCGCACGACCGGGCGCACGATGAATGCGCGGTCGGCGTCGGTCGCCGCCG
>CAITLX010000062.1 GCA_903893335.1 uncultured delta proteobacterium
ACCGCGCATCGATCGCGCGCTTGGCGGGCAAGACGCCGTTCGAGGAGTGGACCGTCAACGGCCCGCTCGGGGTCGAGCAGGGGTTCACGTTCCCCACCGATCCGTGCGGCGGGAGCGCGGACGAGATGGTGATCGAGGTGGCGCTGTCGGGAATGAGCGTAGCCGCGGCGCGGCGCGATATCGCGCTCGTGGACGCTACCGGAGCGTTGCGGGCGTCCTACGGGGGCACCGCCGCCCACGACGGATCGGGGCGCCGCGTCGATGCGACGACGGCGCACCCGAACGCCGACGGGGTCGAGCTTCGTCTGGCGACCGCGGGCGCGAAGTGGCCCGTCGTGGTGGACCCCCTGGTGGCGACGCAAGAGGCCCAGTTCGAGCCCACTGCTTGGGGCGCTTCCGAACACCAATTCGGGGCATCGGTCGCCGTCAACGGGTCGCTGGCGATCGTCGGCGCACCTGGGGAGTGGGGCTATCCCCTGGGCCCGACGGTGCCAGGGGCCGCGTACCTGTTTCAGTGGCGGAGCGGCACGTGGTCCTGGCTCGCGAGGCTGACTGCCCCGGACGCGAACGGGGGCGACCGCTTCGGGGAGTCGGTCGCGCTGTCGCCGTCCGGTCAGACCGTCGTCGTCGCCGCGCCGTGGCGCGGGGCGGCGTATGTCTTCGGACGCACCGGTGCGACGTGGGCCTCCCAGGCGAAGCTCGCGGTAGCCGGCGCGTCGAGGTTCGCCGAGAGTGTTGCGATCACCGATGCGTACGCCCTCATTGGTGCATCCGGTGACGGTGCATACGTCGGGGGCGCGACCTACGTCTTCACGCAGACGGCGGGCGTATGGTCCCAGTCGAGCGCGTTGACGGCACCCGACGCGGCCGCCGGCGACGCCTTCGGAGCGGCAATCGCGCTCTCGGGACCGCAGGTGCTGGTCGGCGCCCCATGGAAGACGGTCGCGGGGAACGCGCGGCAGGGGGCGGCGTACGTCTTCAGCCTGGCCGGCAGCGGGGCGTGGTCGGTGCCGACAACGCTGACGCAAGCGGTGGCCGAGGGCGCGGCAGATGACGAATTCGGGCGTGCCGTGGCGCTGTCCGGCGCGGTCGCGGTTGTCGGCGCGCGCAACCATGCCTCCACGGGGGCGGCCTACATCTTTGCGCAGAGCGGGAGCGCCTGGTCGACGCCGACCAAGGTGACCGCCTCCGACGGCGCAACCTACGATCAATTCGGCGCGTCGGTCGCGCTCGCGGGCGCGACCATCGCCGTCGGCGCTCCGTACAGGACGAGCAGCGTCACCGGTACAAGCGGCGCGGTCTACACTTTCGGCTCCGGCGGAACCTCCTGGACCCAACAGCAGATCCTCGTGGAAGCCGACGCGGACGCGTCCTCAACCCTCGGCACGGCCATCGCCGTCTCGGGCGACTTGCTGCTCATCGGCAATCCGACCAGGACAATAGGCTCGAACCTCGAGCAGGGGCTCGCGTACCGATCGATCCTCTCCGGCTCTACCTGGTCAACGCCGCACCCGTTCACGCCGGACGAAGGGTCGGCGGGCGACAACTTTGGCGCAGCGGTCTCCATCTCGGGATCGCTGGCACTGGTCGGTGCGCCCAATTCCACCCTCCTCAACACGACGCCTGGCGCAGCGTACGTTTTCGAGTTGACGAACGGCGCGTGGCGCCAACAGACCAAGCTGGTCGCTCCGGATGGCGCCCCCGAGGACGCCTTCGGTTGCTCCGTGTCGCTCTCCGGCAGCAGCGCGGTGGTCGGCAGTTACGCCCCGGGCGCCGGCGCTGCGTACGTCTTTGTTCGGGCCGGTGCGTCGTGGACGCAGCAGGCGAAGCTCACGCCGAGCGACGGCGTGCCAGCGGACCGGTTCGGCCTGGCTGTGGCCATGGACGGCCCGAGCATCCTCGTTGGAACGCCGCTGCACGTGCACGCGACGGGTCGAGGGGCCGTCTACGCGTATGCGCAGAGCGGCACGCAATGGATCGAATCGTCGACCAGGCTGCTGGCTTCCGACAGCAGTAGCTACCGCTACTTCGGTAATCCCATTGCCCTGTCGGGCGAGCGCGCTCTCATCGGTTGCGATTCGAGCTTCGGCGGAAGCGGCGATGTGTACGTCTTCGCGCGAACAGGATCCGCGTGGGTTCAGGAGCAGAAGTTGTCCGCCAGCGACGGGGCGAACACAACGCGCTTCGGATCGTCGCTCGCGCTCTCCGGGTCGACCGCGGTCGTCGGGGATCCCTCGCGCCCCACGGGGGCGACCGTGTCCGGGGGAGCGTACGTGTACGTGCGCGGCTCCTCCGGATGGGCGGAGCAGGCGACGTTGACGCCGGCCGATGGCCGCTCGGGCGACCGATTCGGCGCCGGCGTGGCCGTCGTCGGTCCGAGCGTGTTCGTCGGCGCGCCGGGCAAGACGCTCGGTAGCAACACCAGCCAAGGCGCGGTCTACGTCTTCGTGCAGAGCGGAGCGTCGTGGTTGCCCCAGATCGTGCAGACGCCATCGACCGGTGCAGCGGGCGACGCATTCGGGAGCGCGGTGGCGGCGGATGGCACCGTGGCGATCGTGGGAGCGCCGGGCACGACGGTCGGCGGCGTCGCCGGATTGGGGGCAGCCTACGCCTTCCGCATGACCGGGCTGCGCGGGATGTCGTGCGCAGCCGACGCGTATTGCGCAACCGGCTACCCATGCTCGGACGGGGTCTGCTGCGGCAGCGACTGCAGCGGGGCATGTGATGTGTGCTCCGCTGCGCGCGGCGCCTCCGCAGACGGCATCTGCACCGCCGTGTCGCAGGCCTCGGTCGGGAGCCCGGTCTGCCCGTCCAACATCCTCTGCGACGGCGTCTCCGGCGGCTGCCCCGCGGCCTGCACCTCGGACACGCTCTGCCCGGCGGGCATGTACTGCACCGTGGCCGGAACGTGCGTCGCGCGGCGTATCCAAGGGAGTGCGTGCAACCTGACGAGCGACTGCAGCCCTACGCAGCAAGGGACCTGCCGCGAATGCGCCTCCGGCAACTGCGTCGATGGTGTCTGCTGCGACGCCGTATGCGCCGGGGCCTGCGACCGCTGCGACCTGCAGAGTACGACCGGGGTGTGCACTCCGACGCCCGCCTCGCCCGCGACCACCTGCGGCACGGGCTATCTCTGCAACGGCACGCTCGCCTCCTGCCCGACGACGTGCGCCACCGACGCCAATTGCCAGACCGGTTACTTTTGCAGTGGCTCGTCCACCTGCGCCCCGCTGCTCGCGCAAGGCTCCCAGTGCACCCGCGCGGCGCAGTGTTCGAGCGGCAACTGCGTCGACGGGTACTGCTGCAGCTCGGCGTGCGCGGGGCTGTGCCAGGCGTGCAGCAACGCCAAGTCCGGGGGGGCGAACGGCGCCTGCACATCCATCCCGACGCGCACCGACCCCGACAACGAGTGCAACCAGGACTCGACGGCGACCTGTGGGCACGACGGCTGGTGCGACGGCGCGGCGACACCCGCGTGCGCGTACTGGGCCGTCGGAACGGCCTGCGGCGGCACGGTGTGCAGCTCGGACCGGACTCAGACGCTCGCGCAGAGCTGCGTCGCGGCCAACAGCTGCCAGGTCGGCGCCAGCGGGACGATGTGCGCCGCGTACAAGTGCACGCCCGCGAGCGGGGCGTGCGGCACGTCGTGCGCGACCGACGGCGACTGCCTCGGCGGATTCTACTGCGACGCGTCGAGCGCATGCGTCGCCAAGCTGGCGCAGGGCGCTGGGTGCGGCGCGGCGACCCAGTGCGTCAGCGGAGCGTGCGTCGACGGCTACTGCTGCAACACCGCGTGCGCGGGCGCGTGCGACGCATGCGCCGCCGCGCTGAAGCAGTCGGGCGCGGGCAACGGGACGTGCGGGGCGTCCAAGGCGGGCGCGGTGGGTTCGCCTGTATGCGCAGGGAGCGTGGTGTGCAACGGCACCAGCTCTGCGTGCCCGGCGGGGTGCACCAGCGACGTGGGCTGCCCGGCGGGGACGTTCTGCACTCCCGGCGGCACCTGCGCCGCGCAGCACGTCCAAGGCGCGGCGTGCAACCTCGTGGCGGACTGCAAGACCTCCGGCTCGTGCTCCGAGTGCACGACCGACCACTGCGTCGATGGGGTGTGCTGCGACAGCGCGTGCGGCGGCGCATGCGAGGCGTGCACCGCGGCCCTCAAACAGTCGGGCAACTTGGACGGCACGTGCGGGGCAGCCAGGAGCGGGACCGTGGGATCGCCCATCTGCGCGAGCGCGGCGCTCTGCGACGGTGCGAGCGTGAGCTGCCCGGGAGGCTGCACCGGTGACGCGGGGTGCCCGAGCGGCACGTACTGCGCGAGCAGCGGCGCCTGCGTCGCGCGCAAGGCGCTGGGCGCCGCGTGCGACCTCGGCAGCGACTGCAAGGTCGCCGGAGCGTGCGCCGTGTGCGCGTCGGGTAACTGCGTCGATGGCGTGTGCTGCAACACCGCGTGCACCGGGCTCTGCCAGGC
>CAITLX010000063.1 GCA_903893335.1 uncultured delta proteobacterium
GGCGGCGCAGGAGGTGGCCATGCCCATCCTCGTGTCGACCATCACGACGATCGTCGTCTTCTTCCCCGTGCTCTTCCTCGCGGGCGTCGCGCGCAACCTCTTCCTGCCGCTCGCCATGACGATCGCGTTCTCGCTCGTCATGAGCTTCTTCGTCTCGCGCACCGTCACGCCCCTGCTCTGCCTGCGCGTGCTCGACGCCACTTCCGACGAGACGGCGAAGGCGGGGCCCTTCGGCTTCCTCGTGCGCGGGCTCGAGCGCCTGGACGAGCTGTACGCGCGCTCGCTCGGGTGGACGCTGCGCCACCGCGCCGTCACCGTGCTCGGCATCTTCGCGTTCTTCCTCGCCTCGCTCTCGCTCGGCAAGAAGATCGGCACCGAGTTCTTCCCCGACTCCGACGAGAGCCAGCTGCAGGTCATCTACAAGGCCCCCATCGGCACGCGCGTCGAGAAGACGGAGGAGACGGCGATCCGCATCGAGGACGTCGTGCGCAAGACCCTCGCCGCCGGCCCCGGCGGCCGCAGCCTCGCGACCACGATGATCTCCGACACGGGCTTGCCCGGCGGCCGCACCGCGCTGTTCACGGCCAACACCGGGCCGTTCGCGGGCAACCTCCAGGTCAACCTCCTGCCGCGCGTCGAGCGCGACGTGAGCGACGTCGCCGCGACCGAGAAGGTGCGCGCCGCGCTGCGCGACGCGGTGCCCGGCACGCAGCTCTTCTACTTCACCGGCGGCATCGTCAAGCGCATCCTCAACTTCGGCGCCGCCGCCCCCATCGACGTCGAGATCGTCGGCTACGATCTGGACGACGCGATGGCGCACGCCAAGCTCGTCGCCACCGAGATGCGCGGCCTGGTCGACGCCGCGGGCAAGCCGCTGCTGTCGGACGTGCAGATCTCCCGCGAGGAGAACTACCCCGAGCTCGACGTCGCGGTCGATCGCGAGAAGGCCGGCCGCCTCGGCGTCTCCGAGGAGCAGGTCGCCCAGAGCGTGCTCGCGAGCCTCACGGGCAGCGCGCAGTTCATCCCCATCCCCTTCACCGACCGGCGCTCGGGCAACGAGTATTCGGTCAACGTGCGGCTCGCCGACCGCTTCCGCGACGAGGTGTCCGACCTGTCGGACGTCCACCTGCGCTCGCCGCGAGGCTCGATGGTGTCGCTCGCGTCGCTCGCGCGCGTCGAGCGCGGCAGCGGCCCGGTGCTCGTGACGCGCAAGTACCTGCAGCGCATCGTCGACGTGACCGCGAACATCGCCCCGGGGGCCGACCTCGGCTCCGCCGCCGCCGCCACGCAGGGCGCGGTCGACAAGCTCGGCGCCCCCGATGGCTTCACGGTGCAGCTCGGCGGCCAGGCAGCCGCGCAGAAGGAGGCGTTCTCGGGCCTCGGCTTCGCCGCCATCCTCGCCATCGCGCTCGTCTACATGGTGCTCGCGTCGCAGTTCAAGTCGCTGCTCGACCCGCTCGTCATCATGTTCAGCGTGCCGCTCGGCATCTCCGGCGTGCTCATCGCGCTCTACCTCACGGGCACGACGCTGAGCGTGAACAGCTTCATGGGCGTCATCATGATGGTCGGCATCGTCGTGTCCAACGGCGTGCTGCTCGTCGATTTCGCCAACGTGCTGCGGAGACGCGGGCACCCGCTCGTCGAGGCGACGATCCTCGCGGGCAAGACGCGACTGCGCCCCATCCTCATGACGTCGATCGCGACGGTGTTCGGCCTCCTGCCCATGGCGCTCGGCTTCGGCGAGGGCAGCGAGACGAACCTGCCGCTGGCCCGCGCCGTCA
>CAITLX010000064.1 GCA_903893335.1 uncultured delta proteobacterium
TCGGCAAGCTGGGAGAGCGCGCCGTCGCCGCGCTCATCGAGGCCCGCCACGCAGGCGAGCCGCGCATGCAAGCCTGGGCTGCGCGTCAGCTCGAGACGCTGGGCAAGGCCGTCCCCGGCGAGGCCGTACAGACGTCCGACCACCAGGTGCTCGCCGACGTGCTGCGCGCGTATGGCCGCGCGCACGACCTCGACGCGGCGCGCGTCATCGTCTCGTTCGCCAGCAGCGACCGGGCCCTGGTGCGCGACGCCGCGCGCGAGGCCGTCTCGGGGCTAGGGCAGGCCGGCCTCTGGCAGCTGCGCGACGCCTACGAGTCGATGGTGGGCAAGAAGGCACCCGACGACTGGGCCTGGGACCGCGTCGCGGGCGAGCTCTTCGCAGCCCACGATCGCTCGCGCCTCGCGGACGTCTATGCGCTGTTCGACGACGCGCTCGCCGCGCTGCGCACCGGCGACCTCGACGCGATGGCCAAGGGCTTCGACGCCGTGCTCGCGCGCGTGCCGACGTTCGAGCGGCGCGGCGAGATGGTCACGGGCTACGAACAGCTCGCGCGTCGGCTCCTGCCGACCGACCGCCCGCGCGCCATCGCGCTGCTGCGTCGGGCCTCGCGCCTCGACCCCAGCGGGCCGCGCAGCGCGGCCATCGCCGCCGAGCTCGCGTACGTCGATGCCGAGGACCTGGCAGCCCGCGGCATCGTGGACCGCGCCACCTACGAGCGCGCACTCACGCTCGACCCCGCGCACGCAGGCGCCCGCGCGGCTCTCGAGCGCCTCGCGAGTCAGGCCGAGGGGCGCGCAGACATGCGGCGTCGCTGGAGCGCCGCCATAGCCATCGGCCTGCTCACCGTGCTGGGCATGGTGGCAGGCTGGCTGCGCCTGCGCCGTCGCAGCCGCTGACGCAAAGCGAACCGCGAGGGCAGCGCGGACCGAAGCCCGCGAGCCCTCACGTCGTCACTCCGCCTTGGAGGCTCCAGCGGTCGGAGCGGCGGCGGTGGCGGCCTTCGCCCCCGTCTTGCGCGCCTTCTTCGGAGCCGGCGTCGGCTCGGCCGGCGCCTCGGCGCCGATGAGCTCGATGATCGACATCTGGGCGTTGTCGCCGCGGCGCCCGCCGACCTTCACGATGCGGCAGTAACCACCGGGACGCCCCTGGTAGCGCTTGGCGAGCTCGACGAAGACCTTCTCGACGAGGTCGATCTTCTCGGGGACGCCGCCCACCTGCCGCACGCCGAAGCGCGGGATGTAGGCCGCGACGAGCCTCTGCGCGTGCAGACGGCGCGCGCGGTCGGCCTCGCCGAGCTTGTCCTGCGGCGTGAACGCCACCTCACCGAGGCGAATGGCCTTGGTGAGGAGACGCTCCGCCACGCGACGAAGCTCCTTGGCTTTCTGATCGGTGGTTTCGATGCGCTCGTGGGTGATGAGGTTCGCGGTGAGGTTCCGCAGCATCGCCCGACGGTGGCTCGTGTTGCGACCGAATTTCCGGCCTGCGTTCAAGTGTCGCATGGTGCAAAGTCCTGGGTTCGAGCTTCAACCGGGCGTGCGCCTCAGTTCGAGGCGTTCTGCGTCTTCCAACGCTCGAGCATCTGCGGCCAGTTGTCGATCTTCATACCGAGCGACAGGCTCATGCCCGTGAGGATTTCCTTGATCTCCTTCAGCGACTTGCGGCCGAAGTTCTTGGTCTTGAGCATGTCCTGCTCGCTGCGCTGCACCAGCTCGCCGATGAGCGTGATGCTTGCGTTCTGCAGGCAGTTGGCCGAGCGCACGCTGAGCTCGAGCTCGTCGACCGAGCGGAACAGGTTCTCGTTGAAGGGGGCGTCGTCGCCGCTCGGAGCGGTGTACGACGTCTCCTCGGTCTCCTCGAAGTTGATCCAGATGGAGAGCTGCTCCTTCAGGATCTTCGCGGCGAACGCCACGGCGTCGGTCGGCTTGACCGAGCCGTTCGTCCAGACCTCGAGCACGAGCTTGTCGTAGTCGGTGACCTGCCCGACGCGCGCGTTCTGCACGGTGTAGTTCACCTTGCGGATCGGGCTGAACAGGGCGTCGATCGGGACGGTGCCGATGGGCATCGTCGCGGTCTTGTTGCGCTCGGCGGGGACGTAGCCGCGGCCCACGTTGACCGTGAGCTCCATCGACAGCGGGCCCTTCTTGTCGAGCGTCGCGATGAGGTGGTCGGGGTTGAGCACGCCGAGCCCGTCGACGAGCTGGATGTCCTTCGCGTAGACCGGGCCGGGCCCCTCCTTGTCGAGGCGCACCGTGAAGGTCTTCGGGGTGGCCGCCTTGAAGACGACCTCCTTGAGGTTGAGGACGATGTCGGTCACGTCCTCGACGACGTCCGAGACGGTCGTGAACTCGTGAAGCGCGCCATCGATGCGCACGGCCGTGATGGCGGCGCCCTGCAGCGACGAGAGGAGCACGCGGCGCAGCGAGTTGCCCAGCGTGATGCCGAAGCCACGCTCGAGGGGTTCGCAGGTGAACTTGCCGTAGAAGTCGGTCGCGGTGTCCGCGTCGAGGGCGATGCCCTTCGGGCGGATGAGATCGCGCCAGTTACGGCTGGTCATGGCGAGGGACATGCGTGCGTTCCTATCGTGGTGGCTGGTTTCGCGCGGCCGTCCCGGCGTCCGAGAGGAACCCGCTCCTCTCGTGATGCCCGCAGCCTGCCCGCGTCGTGAGAAGCGTGACGGAGACTCGTTCGGATGTGCGCACGGCGCGCGGCGCGCGGGGGGCTCGAAGCGAGCCCCCGCGGCCTGCGTCAGCGCGAGTAATATTCGACGACGTACTGCTCGCGGATGGCCGGCTCGTTGAGCTCGTCGCGAACCGGAGCGCTCTTGACCGTGCCGAGGAACGCGGTCTTGTCGACCTCGACCCAGCTGACCAGGGGGCGCTTGTCGGCCGAGGCCATCGCGGAGACCAGGTCGGGCATCTTGCGGCTCTGCTCGCGCACCTGGATCTTGTCTCCAGCGCGGACGAGGTAGCTCGGGATGTTGACGCGGCGCCCGTTGACCAGCAGGTGGTTGTGCTTGACGAACTGGCGGGCAGCCGAGCGCGTCACCGCGAAGCCCATGCGCTGCACGGTCGAGTCGAGGCGACGCTCGAGGAGGTTGAGCATCTCCTCGCCGGTGCGACCCTTGCGGCGCGTGGCGTCGGCGAAGTAGCGGCGGAACTGGCGCTCGAGCACGCCGTAGATACGGCGCACCTTCTGCTTTTCACGCAGGCGCAGGCCGTACTCGCTCATCTTGATGCGTCCCTGGCCGTGTGCGCCCGGCGGATAGGGACGGCGGGTGTACGAGCACTTCTCGGAGTAGCAGCGCTCCCCCTTGAGATAGAGCTTCATGCCCTCGCGGCGGCAGAGCTTGCAGACCGGGCCGATGTAGCGGGCCATCTCGACTGTCCTCGACTTTCCTGTGACTCAGACGCGGCGCCGCTTGGGCGGGCGGCAACCGTTGTGGGGGATGGGCGTTACGTCCCGGATGAGCGTGACCTTGAAGCCGACGGTCTGGAGAGCGCGCAGCGCGCTCTCACGACCAGCTCCGGGCCCCTTCACGAACACGGCGACCGACCGCATTCCGTGCTCCATCGCGCGACGCGCGGCCTCTTCGGCGGCGAGCTGCGCGGCGAACGGCGTCGACTTGCGCGAGCCCTTGAAGCCTCGCGAGCCGGCCGACGACCAGGCGACGGTGTTGCCGCTGATGTCCGTGATGGTGACGATCGTGTTGTTGAACGTCGACTGAATGTGGGCGATGCCGGTCGCGACGTTCTTGCGCGCCTTCTTCTTCGCCTTGGGAGCCTTGGCGGCGTTGCCGCCCGCGTTCGCGGTTGCCATGGGATGTTCTCGCTTCCTCGACCTTGGAATCAGCCCTTGGCAGCAGCGCCAGCGGGACGACGCGCGAGCATGCCCTTACGCGGGCCCTTGCGCGTGCGCGCGTTGGTGTGGGTGCGCTGTCCGTGCACGGGCAGGCCGCGGCGGTGGCGCAGACCGCGGTAGCAACCGAGATCCATCAGGCGCTTGACGTTCATCTGCACCTCACGGCGCAGGTCGCCCTCGACCTTGAAGTCGGCCTCGATGACCTCGCGGAGCGCGCGAACCTCGGCGTCCGTGAGCTCCTCGACCCGCTTGGTCGGGGGGACGTTGGCCTTCTGGCAGATGATGCGCGCGGTGGCCTGCCCGATTCCGTAGATGTACGGCAGGGCGTAGGCCACGTGCTTGCGGCGGGGAAGATCGACTCCAGCGATGCGTGCCATGGGACGTGCTCCGTTCAGCCCTGACGCTGCTTGTGACGCGGGTTCTCGCAGATGATGCGCACGACGCCCTTACGGCGGACGACCTTGCACTTGTCGCAAATCTTCTTGACGCTCGGACGTACTTTCATGGCGCGCTCTCGTTCGGTCGGCGGGCTCGGGGCCCGGCTCTACTTCTAGCTTTCGCGGGGCTTGCCCGGCTCTACTTCTCGGTCGGTCGCGGGGCTTGCCCGGCTTCAGAGTCTGTCGCCGACCCGCATCGGGGGGTCGGCATCTGTATCACTTGTGGCGGTAGGTGATGCGTCCGCGGTTCGGGTCGTAGGGAGAGACCTCGACGGTGACGCGGTCGCCGGGGAGAATCTTGATGTAGTACTGGCGCATGCGGCCGCTGATGGTCGCAAGGACGTCGAGGCCGTTGTCGGCCTTGACACGAAACATCGCGTTCGGCAGCGCTTCTTGCACCACGCCGTCGAACTCGAGCTTGTCGCCCTTCGGCTCCTTGCGTTCGCGTCGTTCACCCAATGCGGTCACCTTCTCCGTCGCGCGTCATGTCGCGCTTCCTACGCCGAGCACCTTCAGAACTTCAGCCTTCACCTCGTCGACCGGGCGGGCCCCGTCGACCCGCCTCAGAAGCCCCTTCGCCTGGTACCAGGGCAAGAGAGCCGCGGTCATTGCCTCGTATGCCGCGAGGCGTTGTTCCACGATCTCCGCCTGGTCGTCCGCCCGATGCTCGAGCTCGGCCCCGGGGGGCGGAGGAGAGTACTTCAAGTGGTAGGATTGTCCAGTGCGTTTATCGATGCGCCGGAAGACGGCGCGCTCGACGAGCATCTCGCGGGGGACGTCGATCTGCACCACGGCGTCGAGCGGGGTACCTCGGCGCGACAGCAGCGCCTCGAGCGCCTCGGCCTGCGGCACGGTGCGCGGGAAGCCATCGAGGATGAACCCGATCGATGCGTCGTCACGCTGTAGCCGCTCGTCGACGAGGCCGATGACGACCTCATCGGGGACGAGCTTGCCGGCGTTCATGAAGCCAGCCGCGCGCTCGCCGAGCTCGGTGCCGGCCTTGCGCGCGTCGCGCAGCATGTCGCCGGTCGAGATCTGCGGGACGCCCGTGCGCTCCACGATCGCCTTGGCCTGCGTCCCTTTGCCCGCTCCAGGGGGCCCGACAAGAATGATTCGCACGCGTTGCCTCCTTAGTCTCGTCGACCGCGGACGCGGGCGCCACGCGGGCCGGTGAGGCCCTCGTAGTGCCGCGTGATGAGATGGGCTTCGATCTGGCTGACGGTGTCGAGCGCGACGCCGACGACGATCATGATCGAGGTGCCGCCGAACCGGAAGCTCACCCGGAACACCTGGCTGATGACGCTCGGGATGATGCACACCGCGGCGACGTACATGGCGCCGCCGAACGTGATGCGCGTGAGCACGCGGTCGATGTACTCGGCCGTCATGCGCCCGGGCCGGATGCCGGGGATGTTGGCCTGCTGCTTCTTGAGGTTGTCGGCGACGTCGACCGCCTGGAAGGTGACCGCCGTGTAGAAGTAGCAGAAGAAGACGATGAGCAGCACGTAGCCGGTGTTGAACACCCAGTCGCCGCGCTGGATGATGTTCTCGAGGAACTGCATCCCGGGGACGTGGAGGTTGGCCAGCGTCGCGGGGAAGGTCAGCAGCGACGAGGCGAAGATCGGCGGGATCGTGCCGGCCGTGTTCACCTTGAGCGGCAGGTGCGTCGTCTGGCCGCCGTAGACCCTGCGCCCGACCTGGCGGCGCGAGTACACGATCGGGATCTTGCGCTGCCCACGCTCGAAGAACACGATCGTGGCGACCGTGATGAGGATGAGGCCGCAGACCGCGCCGATGGTGAGGGGCTGGACGTTGCCCTTGTTCTGCGCGAGGTAGCTGCCGATCGTGGCGGGAATGTCCGTCACGATGCCGGCCATGATGATGAGCGAGATGCCGTTGGAGATGCCGCGCTCGCTGATCTGCTCGCCGACCCACATGATGAAGGCGGTGCCGGTCGTGAGCGTGATCACGGTCATCAACCGGAAGCCCCACCCGGGGTGTCCGACGACGTCGCCGAAGCGCCCGCCGCCCACGTCCTGGTTGTTGAGCGTCTCGAGGTACCGCGAGATGCCGAACGCCTGGAAGGTCGACAGGAGGATCGTGCCGTAGCGCGTGTACTGGTCGATGCGCCGCCGACCCTGCTCGCCCTCTTTGCGCAGCTCGTCGATCGGCTTGTAGACCATGCCGAGCAGCTGCAAAATGATGCTGCTCGACACGTACGGCATGATGCCGAGCGCGAAGATCGAGAGGTTCTCGAGGGCGCCGCCGCTGAACAGGTTGAAGAAGTTCAGCACCCCGCCCGACTGCTGTCGGACGACGCTCTTCATCACGCTCCGGTCCACGCCGGGCACGGTGATGAACACGCCGATACGGTAGATCGCGAGCATCCCGAGCGTGAACAACACGCGGCGCCGGAGCTCCGGCACCTTGGTGATGTTCGCGAAACCGCCGAGAGCCATTCGTCGCGCTTGTCAGGCTCAGGAAGCCGCAGCCGCGGGCGGCACGAGGAGGACGGCCTTGCCGCCGAGCTTCTCGATCTTCTCCTGCGCAGCCTTCGAGAACGCGTGCACGGTGACGGTGAGCTTGCGGGTCAGCTCGCCGTTGCCGAGGATCTTGATGCGGTCGACGGCGCCCTGCACCAGACGCGCATCGCGCAGCGCCTTCTCGTCGACCATCGTGCCGTTCGGGAAGCGCTCGAGCTCGCTGATGTTGACCGCAGCGACCACGATCGCGAACGGATTGCGGAAGCCGCGCTTGGGGAGGCGGCGCTGCATCGGGCTCTGTCCGCCCTGGAAGTGCAGCTTGTTGATGTTGCCCTTGGAGCGGGCCTTCTGGCCCTTCTGGCCACGGCCAGAGGTCTTGCCGAGGCCGGAGCCTACACCACGCCCGATGCGGCGCTCCTTGGTGGTGGCGCCGATGGGCTTCGCGAGCTTGGAAAGGATGTCAGCCATGACGCTCAACCCTCGACTTCACGCACCTCGACGAGGTGCAGGACTTTTTTCACCATGCCGCGGAAGGACGGCGTATTGGCGACCTCGACCTCGCTGCCCGGGCCACGAAGGCCGAGTCCGCGGATCACGAGCCGAGTGGCCTCCGGGGTACCGATGACGCTGCGCGTCTGACGGACCTGGAGCTTCTTCGTCGTCACCTGAGAGGTGGACGTCTTCGGCGTCTTCGCCGGGGAGCTGGACGCTTTCACGGGGTGCCTCCGGTGGCGGCCACGACCGTGCGCGCGCGACGCGGCGGCGGGTTGGTGTCGATCTCCTCGATCGACTTGTGACGCTTGCTCGCGACCTGCTCGGCCGACTTCAGCGTCTTCAGCGCCGTGATCGTGGCGCGCACGACGTTGTGCGGGTTGGACGACCCGAGGCACTTCGAGAGGATGTCGTGGATGCCCGCGGACTCGACGACGGCGCGCACTGCGCCGCCGGCGATGACGCCCGTTCCGGCCGACGCCGGGCGGAGCATCACGCGACCCGCGCCGAAATGCCCGAGCACCTTGTGCGGGATCGAGGCGCCGACCAGCGGCACCTTGAACATGTTCTTGCGGGCCTGGTCGTTGCCCTTGCGGATCGCCTCGGGAACTTCGTTGGCCTTGCCCAGGCCGACACCCACGTGCCCCGACTCGTCGCCCACGACCACGAGCGCGGAGAAGCTGAACCGACGTCCGCCCTTCACGACCTTGGCGACGCGGTTGATGTGGATGACGCGCTCCTTGAGCTTCTCCTCGTCGATCTGTTCGATGGCCATGTGCGCTTCCTGGATTCCGTTTCGGGGGGCTCGCGCCCGCTCAGAACTTGAGGCCCGCTTCGCGAGCGGCGTCGGCGAGAGCGCTGATGCGCCCGTGGTAGAGGTAGCCGTTCCGATCGAACACGACGCGCTCGATCTTCTTCGACAGGCACATCGAGGCGATGAGCGCCCCGACCTTCTTCGCCGCGTCGGTCTTCGTGGCGTCGCCGAGCGCGCCCTTCAGGTCCTTCGACAGCGTCGAGGCATGCGCGAGCGTGACGCCGGTCTCGTCGTCGATCACCTGCGCATAGATGTGCTTCGCGCTGCGAAAGACGCTCATGCGCGGCTTCTCGGCCGTGCCGGAAATCTTCCTACGGATACGGAGCTTACGCCGCTCGCGCCCAACGATCTGCATCGCCATCGGTCAAATCCTCCGCGCTTCCCCGGGAGCGCTGCTCCCGGAGGTATCGCGCAACATCACTTGCCGCCCTTGCCGCCCTTGCCGGCCTTGCCAGCCTTCTCACGGACCTTCTCGCCCTGGTAGCGCACGCCCTTGCCGGCGTACGGCTCGGGCGGGCGGAACCCGCGGATGGTAGCGGCCGTCTGGCCCATCACTTCCTTGTCGGCGCCCGAGAGCACGACGAGCGTGCCCTTCGAGTCGCCGGGGATCTCGCACTTGATGCCTGCGGGAAGCGGGAAGACGATGGGGTGCGAGAAACCGAGCGCCATGTGCAGCGTCGTGCCCTTGACCTCGGCGCGGTAGCCGGTGCCCTTGAGCTCGAGCTTGCGAACGTAGCCCTCGCTCGTGCCCTTGACCATCGAGGCCAGGAGCGCACGAAAGAGACCCTGCATGCGGGCGCCGTCGCGCCCGTCGAGCGTCGACGTGACGAGCGCGCTGCCCGTCTCGATCGCCACCACGACGGTGCCGGGCATCGGACGCGCGAGCTTGCCCATCGGGCCCTCGACGCGAAGCGAGCCGTCCTTGACGGCGACGGTGACGCCCTTCGGCAGTACGACCGGGCGCTTGCCCGTTCGCGAGAGCCGCTTTGCGACTTCGGTAGACGTCTGAGGCTCCATCACCACACCTCGCAGAGGAGCTCGCCCCCGACCTTCTGGCGGCGGGCCTCCTTGTCACTCATCACGCCGCGAGACGTGCTGAGGATACCGACGCCCATCCCCGAGAGGACGCGCGGGATGTGATCGTGGCGCACGTACACGCGGCGGCCGGGCCTCGAGACGCGACGAATGCCGTCGATCGCGCTGGCCCGATCGCGCCCGTACTTGAGCACGATGGTGATCTTCGAGGGGTCGTCGTCGACGCGGACGTCGGCGATGAAGCCCTCGGCCTTGAGGATCTCGGCGATGTGCTTCTTCAGCTTGCTCGCCGGGATGAGCGTCCGCTCGTGGCGCGCGAGCGCCGCGTTGCGGATGCGCGTGAGCATGTCGGAAACGGGATCGGTCATCATGGCATCACCAGCTCGCCTTGATCACGCCCGGGACCTCCCCGCGCAGCGAAAGCATGCGCAGGCAGATACGGCAGAGCTGAAAGTCGCGGTAGTAGCCCCGCGCTCGCCCGCAAACCTTGCAGCGGTTGCGGTGGCGGGTCGAAAACTTCGGAGCCCTGTTGAGCTTCGCGAATGAACAAGCACGCGCCATGTGCGGATTCCCTCACGCCCTGAACGGCATGCCGAGATTTGCGAGGAGCGCACGCCCCTCGCCATCGGTCTTGGCCGTCGTGACGAACGAGATGTTGAGGCCCTTGATCACGTCGATGCGGTCGTAGTCGATCTCGGGAAAGATGATCTGTTCCTTCAGGCCGAGAGTGTAGTTGCCGCGGCCGTCGAAGCCGCGCGGGTTCACTCCCTTGAAGTCACGAACGCGGGGGAGCGCGACCGACACGAGTCGGTCGAGGAACTCCCACATGCGCTCGCGACGGAGCGTGACCATCACGCCGATGGGCATGTTCTCGCGGAGCTTGAAGGTCGCGATGGCCTTCTTGGCGCGGGTGATCACGGGCTTCTGCCCGGTGACCGCCAGAACCTCGTCGACCGCGGCGTCGATGATCTTCGGATTGGCGACTGCCGATCCGAGGCCCATGTTGACGACGATCTTCTCGAGGCGCGGCACCTGCATCGGGTTCGAGTAGCCGAACTGCTTGGTCAGCGCGGCCACGACCTCGTTGCGGTACGCCTCGCGCTTGCGCGGCGGCACCAGAGCGGCGGTGGACGCCGCCTTCGGGTGCGGCGCCTCGCCCTTCGCTTGCTTCTTCGGGCTCTCGCCCTTTGCCTTCTTCTCGGCCATGGTTCCTCTAGCGATCAGCGCTGGGCGACGAGCTCGGCGCCGCTCTTCGCGACGCGGGTCTTGACGCCGTCGTCGATCTTGATGCGGACGCGCGTGGGCTTGCCCGTGGTCGGGTCGACCGGCATCACCTTGCAGGCCCAGAGAGGCGCCTCGCGCTCGATGATCCCGCCCTGCTGGTTGCGGGGCGAGGGGCGGGTGTGGCGCTTGATCAGGTTGACCCCTTCGACGATGACCTTGTCGTCGTCGACGAGGATCTTCTTGATCCGGCCCTGCTTGCCCTTGTGCTTGCCGCTCATGACCTGAACGAGGTCGCCGCGATGGAGACGGTTCATCAGAGCACCTCCGGTGCGAGCGAAATGATCTTCATGAACTTGCGGGCGCGAAGCTCGCGCGCCACCGGCCCGAAGATGCGGGTTCCGAGCGGCTCGAGCTGCGCGTTGATGAGAACCGCGCTGTTGCCGTCGAACTTGATGTAGCTGCCGTCGGCGCGCGACTGCTCGCGGCGCGTCCGGACGACGACCGCCCTGGCGGTGTCGCCCTTCTTCACCTTGGCACCCGGCAGCGCCTCCTTGACGGAGACGACGATGACGTCGCCGAGCGATGCATAGCGACGGCGCGAACCGCCGAGCACCTTGATGCACTGCACGCGCTTCGCGCCGCTGTTGTCAGCGACGTCGAGGATGGTTCGCATCTGGATCATGGGTCACTCCGCACTGGTGCGCGCCACGAGACGCACGACCTTCCAGCGCTTCTGCTTCGAGATCGGGCGGTGCTCCATGATCTCGACGCGGTCGCCGGTCTTGAACTCGTTCTTCTCGTCGTGCGCCTTGTAACGCTCGCGGGTCCGCACGTACTTCTTGTACATGGGGTCGCGCGTGCGCCGGACGACCTCGACGACGACCGTCTTGTCCATCTTGTCGGACACGACGACGCCGATGAGCTTGCGCCGGAACGAGTGCGTCGTGTGCGCCGCCGCGGCGGTTGCCTGCGTGGTGTCGGCCATGGATCAGTCCTTCTTCGGCTCGACAGCGGCGGTCCGCTGCGCGAGGATCGTCTTGACGCGCGCGAGGTCGCGCCGCGCCTTGCGGATGAGGCTCGTGTCGTCGAGCCGGTTGGTGAAGTTCTTGAACCGGTGCTGGAAGCGGTCGTTGGCGACCGACTTCTCGAGCTCGCGGAGGTCTTCCGTCGTCCGATCGCTGAGATCCTTCGCCTTCATGTCAGGTCACTCCGCGGATGAGGAACTTGGTGGCGACCGGCAGCTTGTGGGTCGCGAGGCGGAAGGCCTCGCGGGCCACGTCTTCGGCGACGCCGCTGATCTCGTACATGACGCGACCGGGGACGACGACCGCCGCCCACTCTTCCGGGGCGCCCTTGCCGCCACCCATGCGGACTTCGAGCGGCTTGCGCGTCACCGGACGGTCCGGAAAGATCCGGATCCAGAGCTTGCCGGCACGCTTGACGTGACGGGTGATGGCCATGCGCGCGGCCTCGATCTGCCGCGACGTGAGGCGTCCGGGCTCGACGGCCTGCAGGCCGAAGTCGCCGAACGACACGTCGGAGCCGCGCCATGCGACACCGCGGTTGTTGCCCTTCTGGGCCTTGCGGAACTTGGTTCGCTTCGGGGAAAGCATCGCGAATTCTCGTGGCTCGTAGCTGGGGAATCAGCCGACCGAGGCGCGGCGGCTGCGACGCTGCAGCACCTCGCCCTTGAACATCCACACCTTGACGCCGATGATCCCGTAGGTCGTCTTCGCCTCGGCGGTGCCGAACTCGATGTCGGCGCGGAGCGTGTGCAGCGGCACGCGCCCCTCGCGGTACGTCTCGACGCGGCTCATCTCCGAGCCACCGAGGCGACCTGCGCAGCGGACACGAATGCCCTTCGCGCCGAACTTCATGGCCGTCTGCAGGGCCTTCTTCATCGCGCGACGGAACGCCACGCGGCGCTCGAGCTGAGTCGCGACGTTCTCGGCGACGAGCTGCGCGTTGGTCTCGGCCTTGCGGACCTCCTGCACGTCGATGAAGACCTCGTTCTGCGTGAACGCCTGCACGCCGGGGAACTTGGTCTCCCCCTTGGCGGCGGTCTTCATGTTGCCGACCTTGAGGATCTCGATCCCCTTGCCGCCCTTGCCGATGACCATGCCCGGTCGCGCCGTGAAGACGATGACCTTGGCCTTGTTGGCCGCACGCTCGACTTCGACCGACGCGACGTTGGCGTTGTAGAGGTACTGCTTCACCGCGCGCTTGATGCGGATGTCCTCATGCAGCCAGCGGGTGTAGCCCTTGTCCTCGTACCACTTGCTGGTCCACGTCTTGATGACGCCGAGCCGGAAGCCGTGCGGATGCGTTTTCTGTCCCATGGGTTCCTTGCGAGACCTGTTGGTAGAACTCTGGCCCTCGGCTCAGCGGCGCGAGTCGAGCTCGATGACGATGTGCGTGACGCCCTTGGCGATGCGCGTGGCGCGGCCCATCGCGCGGGGGCGCCAGCGGCGCATGTGCTTGTTCGGGCCCTTGTCGGCGGTGGCCTTGCTCACGAAGAGCGTGTCGACGTCCGTGCCGGGCGCCTTCTGGCGGGCGTTGGCCACGGCGCTCTCGAGGAGCTTGGCCACGACCGGGGCGCCAGCCTTGGGGACGAAGCGCAGGAGCTGAAGCGCCTCGCTCGCGTCGCGGCCGCGGATCAGGTCGATCACCATCCGCGCCTTGCGGGGGCTGATACGCGCGAAGTTCGCACTCGCCTGGGCAATCATGTCGTTGCGTCCTCGGATCGGTTCGGAGCGGTGGCAGCGTGCCCCGCGTTCGCCCGCCACGCCCAACTGGGCTTGCGGCGGGAGCCTCGGGTCGTGCGCAGGGCCTGGTCTTCCGGTGGTCTCCCCTCGCGAGGCCGCTCCGTGGAGCGGGCCTCGCGGTCACGGCGTGGGCCGGGACCGGGTGACAGAGGGGAGCGGAAGGGGTCGAGCGTCGTTACCTGAGCCCCTGTCGTCGGCCAACCCGAAGGAGGGCCAAGCGAGAAGGGACGCGGGGTTTAGCAAAGCCCACCACGGTGCGCAAGTAGATTCCTACCGGAGCCTCACAGGCCCGAGCCCGGGAGCACCCTCGGCGGGGGTGAAACAGGGCTGTTGCGCGGGGTCACGGGCGTCGCGGAACAGCAAGATGCGGCCCCGATCGCGCGGATCGGTCGCAGTACAGGCGGGGACGGCCGGGGCGCGGGCGGCGCGGCGGCGCTCGACGGCGCAGGGGGCACAGGAGGGGCCTCGGCGGCCGGCGGAGCCAGCGCAGGAGCCATGACCGCGCTCGACGGAGGCGTCTCGAGCGCCTCGCGCGGCATGGGCGGCGGGGCTTCGGAGGGGGCTGCGACGGGGGTCGGGGCCGGGGGGCGGTGCAGCACGCGTGTGGCGAGCACTCCCGTCACGCTGAGGACCGCGAGCGCGCCCATCGTGGCCGCGGCCAGCCAAAGGGGCCTGCCCGCGTCGCTGCGCAGGGCGCTAACGGCGGGGCTCGCCTCGACGGGCCTGCCCTGGGGCGGCGTCGGCGCCCGGGCCACCGTGTGGGTAGGCGCGTCATCGGACGGTGTCGAACCTGGGCCGGAGAAGGCCAGCGTCGGGGGGCTCTGCGTCCCCGCCGCGTGCGGGTCCGTCACCGTCGGCGCGGTCACGAACAGGGTCGGCACCGCCTCGGGCGGGACGACGCCGTCGCCAGGCTTCGTCGTGGACTCGTGGGCCGGCGCGTCGAAGAGCACCGTGCGGTCGGGGTCATGCGAGACGGCCCGGGGGGGCACGCTGCGCTCGGGACCAACGAGGACCGCGGCCATGGCGGCGGCGCTCGCGGGCCGATCGCTGGGCGCCTTCTCGAGCGCGCTCGCGACCACGTCGTCGACTTCATGTGCGACCGGCGCGCGCGCCGAGAGGCGTGGGGCGCGCTCGTGCAGGTGCGCGAGCATCAGCGCGGCCGGGTCGGGCGCGTGGGCGAACGGCCCTTGGCCCATGATCATCTCGTAGAGCACGAGGCCCACCGCGTAGAGGTCCGACTGCGGCGACACCACTTGGCCGGCGACCTGCTCGGGCGACATGTAGCGCGGCGTTCCGATCGCCGTGCCGCGCGCGGTCGTCTGCACCGCGGGGTCGTCCTGCACGACCTTGGCGACGCCGAAATCGAGCACCTTCACGCCGCCGTCGGCGGTGAGAAACACGTTCGCCGGCTTGACGTCGCGGTGCACGATGCCGATCTCGTGCGCGGCGTGCAGCCCACGGAGCATCTGCGCGGCGATGCGCGTCGCCTCCGCGATCGAGAGCGCCGGGCGCCGCCGCATGCGCTGCGCGAGCGTCTCGCCCACGAGGCGCTCCATGACGAAGTAGGGCACGCCCTGCTCGGTGCGCGCCGCATGGACGATGTCCACGATGTTCGGGTGACGCAGGCGCCCGAGCGCGCGCCACTCGGTGCGCATGCGCGCGATGAGGTCCTCGCGCGACGCGAGCGACGCGAGCAGCGACTTGAGGACGTACGGCCTGCCGAGCTCGACGTGGTCGACCTCGTACACGCAGCCCATGCCGCCTGCCCCGATGAACCGCACGACGCGGTACGAAGTGCCGGGCACGACCTGCCCGTCGGCCCATTCGCGAACCAGAGGAGAAGCGGACATGGCGGGAAGCACCACAGAATCGTGCCCCCTTGCCTCGAAGGCAAGAGGGCACGACGCTCGAGACGCCCCCGCGGGGCCTCGGTGCGGCCGAGCGGTCGGCATCGCCGCCACGCTCACCGCCCTCGGCCGGGCTTACTTCTTCGGGCCTGCGCCCTTGACCTTGGACTTCTTGTCGCCCGAGTGGCCGTGGAACGTGCGCGTCGGCGCGAACTCGCCGAGCTTGTGCCCGACCATGTTCTCGGTGACGAACACCGGCACGAACTTGCGGCCGTTGTGCACCGCGAACGTCAGGTTGACGGCCTCGGGCACGATGGTGGAGCGACGCGACCAGGTCTTGATGACCTTCTTGGACTTCGTCGCGACGGCGTCGTTGATCTTCTCGTTGAGGTGGCCGTCGACGAACGGACCCTTCTTTACGGAACGCGGCATCTTCTTAGCCCTTCTGCCCGCGGCGCTTGACGATCATGCCGTCGGTCCGCTTGTTGTTGCGGGTCTTGAGGCCCTTGGAGAGCTGGCCCCACGGCGAGCACGGGTGACGTCCGCCGCTGCTGCGACCCTCGCCACCGCCCATCGGGTGATCGACGGGGTTCATGGTCACGCCGCGGTTGTGCGGGCGACGTCCGAGCCAGCGGCTGCGTCCAGCCTTGCCGAGCGTGATGTGCCGGTGGTCGGCGTTGGAGACCTGGCCGACCGTGGCGCGGCAGTCGAGGTGCACGAGGCGAACCTCGCCGCTCGGGAGACGCACCTGACCCCAGGCGCCCTCCTTGGCCATCAGCTGAGCCGCCACTCCGGCCGAGCGGCAGAGCTGACCGCCCTTGCCCTTCTTGAGCTCGACGTTGTGGACCGACGTGCCGAGCGGGATGAACCGCAGCGGCAGGCAGTTGCCCGGCTTGATGTCGGCGTTGCGGCTCGACACGATCTGGTCGCCCACCTTGAGCCCGTCGGGCGCGAGGATGTAGCGCTTCTCGCCGTCGAGGTAATGCAGCAACGCGATGCGAGCGGTGCGGTTCGGATCGTACTCGATCGCGGCGACATCGGCGGGGACGCCGATCTTCTCGCGACGGAAGTCGACGATGCGGTAGCGCTGCTTGTGACCACCGCCGCGGAACCGCGAGGTGATGCGCCCGTTGTTGTTACGCCCACCGCTCGAGTGCTGGTGCTCGAGCAGCTTCTTTTCGGGCGTCGACTTCGTGATCTCCGCGAAGTCGCTGACTGTGTAGAAGCGCCGCGCGGCGCTCGTCGGCTTGAAGGACTTGATGCCCATGGTTTCTGCGTCCTCGATCGCTCTGAAGGCCTCAGCCCTCGTCGAAGAGCTGGATGGAGTCGCCCGCCTTGAGCGTGACGACTGCCTTCTTCCAGTTCTGCAGCTTGGCGTAGCCGCGGCCCATGCGACGGTCCTTGCCACGATACTGCATCGTGTTCACGTCGACGACGGTCACGGAAAACAGCTTCTGGACCGCCTCTTTGATCTCGATCTTGTTGGCCGTGCGAGCGACCTCGAAGATGAACTGGTTGCTTTCACGCAGCTGATTGGCCTTCTCGGTGAGGGCAATCGGTCGGAGAATGATGGTCTCGGGGGTGAGCATGGCGTCTCCGTGATCAGCGCAGGCAGCGCGCCTCGAGGGCCTTGGCTGCGTCCGTGCTCAAGACGAGCGTGTCGTGACGCAGGAGGTCGTACACATTCACGCCTTCCGGCGGGAGGTACTGGTGGTTCTCGAGGTTGCGGATCGAGAGCTTGAGCTGCTCGTTTCCGACCCCGTCGACCAGGAGGGCCTTGCGGTCGACCTTCAACGCATCGAGCACCCCGATGAGGCGCTTGGTCTTCGTCTCGCCGAGGTCGAACTTGTCGACCACGATGAGGCGGCCCTGCTTGGCGAAGAGCGACAGCGCGCTCTTCAGGGCGCCGGTGCGGACCTTCTGCGGGGGGCGGTACGCCCAGTCACGCGGACGGGGCGGGTGAGCCTGGCCGCCGCCGGCGAAGATCGGAGCGCGGATCGAGCCGTGACGCGCGCGTCCCGTGCCCTTCTGCTTGTAGATCTTCTTCGAAGAGCCGCTGACGGCCGCGCGCTCCTTCGCCGAGGCGGTGCCTTGGCGACGGGAGGCGAGCTGGGCCTTGACGACCTCGTAGAAGAGCTGCTCCTTCACCTCGGCGCCGAAGACGTCGTCGGAGAGATCGATCTCGCCGACTTTCTCGCGCTTCAGGTTGAATACATCCATCTTGGGCATTGGGGCGTCCCTCTCAAGACTTGATCTCGACGTCGACACCGGCCGACAGATCGAGCGTCATCAACGCGTCGAGCGTCTGCTTGGTCGGCTCGAGGATGTCGAGCAGGCGCTTGTGCGTGCGGATCTCGAACTGCTCGCGCGACTTCTTGTCGACGTGCGGTCCACGAAGCACGGTGTAGCGCCGGATTTCGGTCGGCAGCGGGATCGGCCCGGCGATGCGGGCGCCCGTGCGCTTGGCGGTCTCGACGATGTCGGAGGTCGACTTGTCGAGCAACTGGTGATCGAACGCCTTGAGGCGAATGCGAATCTTTGTCGGCTCTGCCATGGGACAGGTTCTCCCAGAGTCCACCGCCCCCACTGCACCGGCAGCGGGGGACGGAGGAGGTCAGGAACTACTCGAGGATCTTGGTGACGACGCCAGCGCCGACGGTCTTGCCGCCTTCGCGGATCGCGAAGCGCATCTGCTCTTCGAGGGCGACCGGGGTTTGAAGCGACACCGTCATGGTGATGTTGTCGCCCGGCATGACCATCTTCACGCCTTCGGGGAGATCGACCGTCCCGGTCA
>CAITLX010000065.1 GCA_903893335.1 uncultured delta proteobacterium
CCGTCGCCGGGAGCGGCCTCGGCGACGGAGTCGAGCGCGACGTCGGCCTGCGCGTCGGCCGCCGACGAATCGCTCGCGACGCTCGCGTCTTCGGGCGCCGCGCCCCCCGGGTCGAGCGCCGACCCTTGCGCACACGCACAGAAGAGCACCGCCGACACCAGCCCGAGGAAGCCTAGACGCACGGGCGTCACGCTATCGCCCCGCGCGCGCCGGCGTCCAGAGACCCCCGCCGACGTCACTTCGCGGGAGCGGGGTGCGCCGGCTTCACGAAGCGCAGCGTCATGCGATCGCTCTCGCCGATCGCGGCGTACGTCGCGCGGTCGCGGTCGCCGAGGCGGAAGCTCGGCGGCAGGGTCCACACCCCTTCGGCGTAGTCCTTGGTGTCCTTCGGGTTCGCGTTGAGCTCGGAGCGCGCCACCAGCCGGAAGCCGGCGGCCTCGACGCGCTCGATCACCCACTTCTCGGGGAGGTAGCCCTTCTTGGCGCTCTCCTCGGGCTTCGCGTCGGGGGCGGCGCGGTGCTGCTCGATGGCGAGGATGCCGCCGGGCTTGAGCGCGGCGAGCATCTCGGCGAGCCAGACGTCGAGCTTGCCGGCGTTCACCACGCCGTGCATCGCGCGCATCATCACCACCATGTCGACGCTGCCCGCGAGGCCGAGCTTGGGCGCCGCGGGGAAGATGAGCAGCGGCTCGACCTTGCCGTACGCCTCGGGCGACCGCGCGAGGAACGCCTTGAAGCGCTGGCCGTAGAAGGTCGTGCGCTCCCCCTTCGGGCCGTCCGGGTCGGTGGTCGTGGCGATGAGCTTGCCGCGCTTCGCGAGCACCGGCGCGAGCAGCTCGGTGAACCAAGCCTCGCCGGGGGCGAACTCGAGCACCGTCATGCCGGGCTCGAGCCCGTAGAAGGTGAAGGTCTCGACGGGGTGGCGATCCTGGTCGCGCTCGGGGCTCGCGGGGCGGCGGTGCTTGCCCGCGACGACCGCGCGCATCGCCGCCTGGCCGGTCGCGTAGCGGGCGTCGGCGACGCGCTTGGCCTCGGCGCGCAGCGCGGGTGTCCAGCGCGCGACCTCCGCGACCTGCTCCGCCTCGAACTTCGCGCGGTCGCGCTCGAGCAGCGCCGCGGCGTCGAGCTTCGCCTTGGCCTTCGCCTGCTCCTCGGCCGTCGGCTCGGCGGCCTTCGCGGCCACGGGCGCCGCCGACGCGGTCGGTGCGGGCGACGCGATGGGCGCGGGCGACGACGCGGGCGGCACGGGCTCCAGCTTCGGGGCCGACCCGCAGCCGGTGACGAGCAGCGCGAAGACGGCGAAAACGGGGCTGGATTTGATCATGCTGTGGGTCGGCCGACCCTACCACGCTGCCTCGGGCGCGCCCCTGCGACGCCCGGCCGACCCCTGCGGCGCGCTCGCCCGTCAGGCCTGCCCGCTCGCCTGCGTCGTCGGCCGCACGGACACGGGCGGGGGGGGCGGCGGCTGCGCTCGTCCCCCCGCGCGGGCGAGGTCGAGCTCGTCGAGGTAGCCGAACAGGTCGTCGTCGAGGTTGGGCGCGAGCCCCGTGTCGGCGGCCACCTCGTCACGCACGGCGCCGCGCAGCCGCGTCAGCAGCGCGAGCGTGCCCGAGCGCGCGCGCGCGGCGTCCCCCTGCGAGACGCCCCCCTTCTGGGCGCGCTCGTAGAGCAGCTCGGCGAGCTTGCCCGCCTCGCCGAGCATCGCGCGCACCCAGGCGTCGAGGGTGGCGCCGCCTGCGACCGGGATGCGCTCGAGCTGGGGGCGCAGCTCCTCGAGCAGCGGCTCGCGCGCGACGGCGTGCTCGGCCTCGTCGGCGTACGCGGCGTGCAGCATGCCGAGCTGCGGCACGAACGCCTTGCGGATGGCGCGCGCGGACCTCGCGAGCTCGGGGTCGACCAGCGCGAGCTTCTCGTACGCCTCGGTCATGTGGAAGATCGCGCGGGCGTAGGCGTCGTGCCGAGCATCGACCGCGACCAGCGCCTCGGAGAAGGGCTCGCCCGCGGTGAGCGCCTCGGGCAGCGGCCGCACGGCCGCGCGCTGGCGCTCGAGCAGCGGCAGGTACGAGCGCCCGGCGGCGCACGAGAGCAGCGCTTCGCGCCGCTGCTCGACGAGGTGATCGAGGGCGAGCGAGAGGTCCGATAGGGTGAGGTGGCGCATGACCCTGGAAAGTTAGGCGCAACGGCTCTTTCACTCAAGCCCGCTCGCGCGGGCGGGGCGCCGCGCGCTATTCTGCCCAGGCGTGACGCCTGCATTCGCGAAGTACGAGGGGCTCGGCAACGACTTCGTGGTGCTCGACGCGCCGGGGGGCCTGCTGCCGTCGGCCGACCTGGTGCGCGCGGTCTGCGATCGCCACTTCGGCGTCGGCGCCGACGGCGTGCTCGTCGTCGGGCCGCCGCGCAGCGCGGGCGCGCGCGCGTCGATGACGGTGCTCAACGCCGACGGCTCGCGCCCCGAGATGTGCGGCAACGGGCTGCGCTGCGTCGCGGTGCACCTCGCCGCCGCAGGCGGCGACGCGAGCTTCGTCGTCGACACCGACGCGGGGCCGCGCGCCTGCCGCGTCGAGGCGGGCGCCGTCGAGATCGACATGGGGCGGCTGCGCGACGAGGGGCCCATCGAGCTCGACCTCGACGGCGAGGCGCTCACCTTCGCGCGCGTCTCGGCGGGCAACCCGCACGCCATCACCTTCGCGCCGCTCGGCGCGGGCGCGCTCGCCCGCGTCGGCCCCGCCGTCGCGACGCACCCCGCGTTCCCCGCCGGCACCAACGTCGAGCTCGCGCGCGTCGAGGGGTCCGGCATCTCGCTCGTCGTCTGGGAGCGCGGCGTCGGGCCGACGCTCGCGTGCGGCACGGGCGCGTGCGCGACGGTGGGCGCAGCCTGCCTCGCGGGGCTCGCACCCTTCGACACCTGGGTCGACGTCGCGCTGCCGGGGGGCCACCTCGCCGTCCGCGTCGCGCGCGACGACCTGGCGGCGACGATGCGCGGGCCGGCGCGGCGCGTCTTCGCGGGCACGCTCGCGTGAGGCCCTCGGCGACGCGCGCTCGGGCGGTCGGCGATTCGCCGCTGCCGGGCGCGCATGGTACGGGGGTCCGACCCGGCATGCGTCGCTCCCCCGCACGCGCACGGCTGCACCTGTCCGGCCTCGTCGTCGCGGCGCTCGGCCTCGCCACGACCTCCGGCTCGGCCGTCGCGGCTCCGCTCCCCGTCCCCCCCTCGGTGCAGCGCGCCCTCGAGCGGCTGCGCACGGCGCGCGGCCCCGAGCTGTACACCGCCATCCGCGGCGCGTGGCGGCAGTGGGACCAGACCGACCCGACCTACCTCGAGGAGGCCATCCTCGAGGTCGAGCACGCGCAGGCCGTACCCCCCGCGGTGCGCGCCTACGCCGGCATCGTCGGCGCCTACGCGCGGCGGCGGCGCGGCGACCTCGACGGCGCGCGCGCGAAGATCCACGCGTCCGGCGTCGTCGACCGGTGGATCACCGTCGGCCCCTTCGACAACGAGGGCAAAGAGGGGCTCGCGCGCCCGTTCGGCCCCGAGAAGGACCTCGGCGAGCCGCTGACGACGACGCGCGCGTACGAGGGCAAGGAGCGCCCCGTCCACCACCGCATCACGCCCGACGTGTACGGCTTCGGGTGGCTCGACTTCGGCGACCTCGTGCGCCCGCAGGAGAAGGTGTGCGGCTACGCCACCACGTTCGTGCGCGCGAAGGACGCGGGCAAGGCCGGCCGCGAGGCGAGCCTGTGGCTCGGCGCGACGGGCGCGTACACCGCGTTCTGGAACGGCGCGCCGGTGCTCGGCGACACCGCGTACCGCCAGATCGACGCCGACCGCTCGGCCGCCACGGTGCACGTCGCGCCGGGTTGGAACCGCCTCACCGTGAAGGTGTGCGCCGACGACGACGCGCCGATGCTCGCGGTGCGCCTCGGCGACGCGAGCGGCGCGCCCGACCCGAGGCTCGAGTCGTCCAACGACGTCGAGGTCGCCGCCGCCGAGGCCGCGCGCGCGTTCGCGCCCCGGGCCGAGCGGCTGCGCGGCGTCGAGGGCCCGGTGCAGGCCTTCGCGCGCGCCACGTCGGGCAAGAAGGCGTCGCCCGCCGCGCTCGAGGCGCACGCGCGCTACCTGGCGCTCACCGCCGGCGACGACCCGGCCGAGCGCCTCGCGCGCTCGCTCGCGCGGCGCGCCGCCGACGCCGAGCC
>CAITLX010000066.1 GCA_903893335.1 uncultured delta proteobacterium
CCGCCTCGGGCGCCTGCCGCGCCACGTCCGCCGGCGTCGGCTCGCGCGTCGCTCGCGGCGCGACGCCTGCCTGGTGCGCCCACGAGACGAGCCGCTCGAGCAGGCGCCTGCGACGCGCGACGAGGCGCACGGTGAGCGCGCCGGGGCGCGGGAGGTCGAGCTCCAGCGTGTCGTGCCCCGAGGCCTCGAACCGCAGCCGTGCGGGCCCCCGTGGCCACTGCCCGTCGAGCGCGAAGCGGCCGAGCGCGTCGGTGAAGGCCCGCGCGACGACGCCGTCACCGGTGAACGCGGGCACGACGATGCTGACCGACACGGCTCCGAGCCTCGCGCCGTCGTGGGCGTCGAGCACCTCGCCGGCGAACCCACGGCCAGGCGCGTCTCGTCGATCGACCGTCGGCGCGTCGGGCAGGGGAGCGGAGGCGGTGCGACGACGGCGCAGCCGTCGCCACGCGTCGCGAAGCGCGCCGCGCGCGAGCCAGCCCGCGACGCCGAGCGCGCCGAGCGCGAACGCGGTCGGGGCGACGAGGCTCGGCCCGAGCCTCCGCACGCGCACATGGGCCCCCTCTGCGCCCGCGTACCCAGCGTCGCGCGGGAGGTAGACGAGCGTCACGTCCACCTCGTCGCGGCCTCCCGCTGGCCAGGAGATGGGCACCCGCGCGACGCCGCGCTCGACCTCCGCGGCGCCGACGCCGACACCGTCGATGCGGGCCTCGACGGTACCGCTCGCGACCTCCGCACCAGCCGCGTTCGCGCGCACCGTGACGGCGAGGTCCCCCGCGCGCCCCTCGACCGCGTCTCGCGTCGCGACGAGCGTGACGCTCGCGCGTCCGACCACCTCGGCGTCGGCCTCGGCCGGTGCGCGCGACGCGTCGCCGGCGAACGCGGCGTGCACGCGCCTGGCCCCCGGCGCGCCGAGGTCGCGCGCGCGCAGGGTGAAGCTCGCCTCGCCACGCGCGTCCGTGCGCTCGACGAGGGGAGGGGACGACGCGCCGACGGCGAGCGACACCGCGACGTCCGCCGCGGGCGCGTGCGCGACGTCCGTCGCGCGCACGGTCAGCGCGACGGCGCCTCCCTCCCAGGCGAAGACGCGCGGCCCCTCGACGAACGCGAGCGTGAGCGCGGGGCGGCCCGCGTCGAACGCGACGGTGCGCGTCGCGGCGTCGAGCATCGGCGAGCCGCCCCACGCGAGGCGCAGCGTGCCCGCGGGCAAGGCGAGCGAGGCGCGCACGCAGAACGCGCCGGCGTCGTCGGTGTCCACCACGTACTCGTCCGGTCCCCAGCGCGGCTCGTGTCCCGGCGCCCCCTGCGCGCACGGGCGAGGCATCGGCAGCGCGAGCGGCGACGAGGCGCCCAGGGCCAGCAGCGCGACGGCCACGCGCGCGGCGGAGACCGGCGCCCCCGCGTCGTCGCGGAGCGTGCCCGACACGACGAGCTCGCCGCCTCGTGCCTCGACGCGCCCCTCGAACCGCGCCGCCCCGTGCACCCGCACCTGCACCGCGTCCGCGCGCGCTGCGGCGAGCGCCGTGGCCGCGAGGAGGAGCAGGGCCACCCGAGCGCGCACTTTTCAATGCTACGCCCGCGGAGATTTCCCGCCAGCGACCGTAGAAGTGAGGCGAGGCGCCCCGTGACCGAGCTTCGTGGTACCCTTTCTGTCTCGATGCTGAAGGCTGCGCGCGCCCCGTTCGTCGCCGTGCTGGCCGCCATGCTCGCGGCGAGCCCCTCGGCCCGCGCCGACGAGCGGCTCGAGTTCCTGGCCGACCAGCTGCGCAACGGCGCCGACTTCCGCGTCCGCACCCAGGCGGCGCTCGCGCTCGGCGCGACCGACGACGCGGGCGCCGTCCCCCTCCTCTGCGAGGGGCTCGACGACTCCAACGACACCGTCCGCAGCGCGTCCGCCGCCGGCCTCGGCAAGCTCGCCCGCCGCGAGGGGCTCGACTGCCTGCGCCACCACGCCAACGACGACAGCGCGTCGGTGAAGTCGGTCGTCGAGCGCGCCCTCAAGACGATCGAGGGGGGCGGCAGCGCGGCCGAGGTCGCGCCCAGCGCCTACGTCGCCATCGGCCCGACCACCGACAAGACGGGTCGCGCGGGCGACGGCGTCTCCAAGCTCGTGCGCTCCGCGGTCGAGGGCAAGCTCGGCGCGCTCGGCGGCTTCGCGCTCGCGCCCGAGGGCGAAGCCGCGGCCGCCGCGCGCCGCGTGCTCGCCAAGCGCAAGCTCAAGGGCTTCTTCCTGCAAACCAGCGTCGAGGCGCCCGTCTTCGACGGCGGAACGCTCAAGGTGCAGGTGCGCATGACGATGTGGACGTACCCGGGCAAGGCGCTGCAGGGCGAGTTCAGCCCCAGCGTCGCCATGCCGGGCGCGACGCAGGGCGACCCTCCCACCGAAGACCGCCTCATCCGCATGGCCGTCGAGCGCGCCGCGGAGAACTTCGCGCAGACCGCCCGCGCGAACAACTGAGGCAACTTGCTCCACGCTGCGCGTGGCGGCTACGTTCTTTCCAACTGCACCCGAGGTTCCGCGAGGACGACACCATGGCCGACCCCCAGAAGCCGCAAGCATCGGGCCGTTACAACCGCAGCCTGAAGAACTACCTGCTCGATGTGCACTTCCAGCTGAAGTACACGAGCTACCTCGTCGGCGTCGCGGTGGTGCTGTCGCTCGCGCTCGGCGGCCTGCTCTGGTCGGCCAGCCGCGAGGTCATCGCGCAGAGCCAGAAGCTCGTGGCCCAGGGCCAGGAGATCGTCGCCCGCGGCCAGGAGGTCGTCCGCGAGAGCCAGAAGGTCAGCGCGGTCGTGAAGATGAACATCGTGCGCGAGTACGGCGGCAACCCGGAGCTCGCCGCGGTCTTCGAGGAGGGCTCGCGCGCCCAGGACCGCCGGCTCGACGATCAGCAGGCGAAGCTCAAGTCCGACGCCATCGCGCTGGCCAAGCGCGCCGAGGACCTCCTCACCGAGCAGCGCCGCACCTTCGCCATCCTCGTCGTCGCGCTCTCGCTGCTGGTGCTCGGCGTGGGCATCGTCGGCATCATGGTCACGCACCGCATCGCGGGCCCCATCTTCAAGATGAAGCGCCTGCTCGGCAACGTCGGCGAGGGCAAGCTCACGCTGCGCGAGAAGCTGCGCAAGGGCGACGAGCTGCAGCACTTCTTCGACGCCTTCGAGAAGATGGTCACCAGCCTGCGCGCGCGGCAGGGCCACGAGATCGCCGAGCTCGATGCCGCGATCGCGGTGCTCGAGGCGCACGGCGCCGCGGCCGACCTCGAGGCGCTTCGCGCGCTCCGCCGCGACATGCAGGCGGCGCTCGACGCCTGAGCGCGCGCGCTCAGAACGCCGCGCGCACCCACTCGATCGCGGTCGCTCCCCCCTCGAACGAGACGGCCGCGACGTCGAAGCGCATCCGCTCGACCGAAGGGTCGCGCTCGAAGCGCGTGCGCCAGAGCGCCTCGCCGGCGCGCCGGACGCGGGCGATCTTGCGAGCGTCCACGCTCTCGAGCGCGGAGCAGAACGCGCCTGCCGACCGGGTGCGGACCTCGACCACGACGACGCTCTCGCCGTCGAGCGCGACCAGATCGAGCTCTCCACCGCCGACGCGCAGGTTGCGCTCGACCACCGTCCAGCCCTGTGCAGCCGCGAACTCGGCCGCCGCCTGCTCGGCGGCGCGCCCCCGGGCCGCCGCGGCGCGCTTGGGCGCGCGCGGCGAGACCGGTGTCACCGACTCACCAGCCGCTGCCGTCCTCGGAGCCGCAGTTGTTGCCGAGCTCGGAGCGGCACTCGGGCGCGCAGGTGCCCGGCGGCTGGAACACGGTGCCGGCCTTCACGCAGTACGAGCCCGCGAGCTCCTTCGCGCCGAGGCCGATGTCCTTGAGCAGCGGCGTGCACTCGTAGCCGCTCGGGCAGTCGCAGTACTTCGAGTTGGGGTCGGGCCCGTCGCAGCGGCACGAGCAGTACACGGCGTCGCCCTTGGGGCGGTTCTGGCAGCCGCGCGGAACGGTGACCGAGGCGCCGACGAACGCGTCCGCGCTGCCGCCGGGGATGCGGCACTTGCGACCGTCCGCCGGGTCGGCGCCGCTCGTGTACGGGGCCTGTCCGTAGGGGCACGACGTGCGGCCCTGGAAGTGGTTGACCAGGCAGAGGCGCGTCTCGCACTGGAACGAGCGGCTCTCGATGTTGACCTCGGTCTGCTTGTAGCCCGCGAACGTCGGCTGGTACTCGTCCTCCGGGATGCACGGATCACCCACGCCGCCGCTCTGGCAGCCGGTGCCGAGCGTGCCGAGCACGCCGCACGCCAACGTGAGAACGACGGTTACGAGGCTGGACGTCCCACGGATCATGATCGCGGATCTCCGAGTCTGAACGGGCGGGAGGCCCGGACGCGAACGCCCGAGCGGGAGGCGCGACGCTAGCCGACCGGCTCGCCCACCGTCAACCTCGTTCCACCCGCACCCCACCTGCGCGCCCCTTCGGTCGGGGGCGTCGGGCGCCGCCTCGCCCCCTCGGCGGGGTCGCTTGGCCGACGCCCTTGACAATGCGTGCCCGCCCTCACTAGCATCGCCCGGCTCGCGAACACTATCTAGCTGACTCCACTGTGTTTTTCGGTTTCGCGCGGGGCGCCACACGTCGCACGCACGGAGCCGAGGCCACCGTCACGCGCCCCACGCTCTGCCCGAACCGAGGATCCACGATGCGTCAATCGCTCGCGCGTTTCTGCCTGTTGGCCTCCGCCCTGACCTTTGCCGGTGCGACGTTCACCGGAACGAGCACCGCGCAGACGCGCAAGAAGCCCGCCGCCGCGCAGACCGCGCAGCCGGCCGGCGCGCAGCCCGGCAAGCCCAAGCCGAAGGGTGGCGCGAAGCACCAGGACATCGAGCTCGACGACACGGGCTCCGCCAGCGCGGTCAGCGCCGGGCAGATGACGGAGGAGGCCGCGACGGCCAAGCGCCTCTTCGACAACGAGCGCTGGGCCGAGGCCGGCCTCGGCCTGTACCGCGTCTACAAGGGCGAGACGGGCGACGACGAGGGCAACAAGCAGATCGCGCAGTACCACCTCGCGATCGCGCTCTACCGCCTGAAGTTCTTCCAGGCCAGCTACGGCATCTTCTCGGAGATCGCCGACAAGCCGAGCCACCTCAAGTTCAACGAGACGCTGCTCTGGCTGTCCAAGCTCGCGACCCAGCTCCCCGAGCCCGCCGACATCGTCGAGCGCGTCGGCAAGTACAGCGCCGACGCCGTCGCGCGCTTCAAGAACCCGCAGCAGATCGACCTCTACTGGCAGCTCAACTACCTGCTCGGCCGCTACAAGTACCGCAACCGCCAGTACGAAGAGGCCATTCAGCTGTTCGACAAGGTCGACGGCAAGAGCAAGTACCACGTGCAGGCCCAGTTCTTCTCGGGCATCTCGTACGTGCAGCTGCGCAAGTCGGTGCCGGCCGTGCAGGCGTTCCAGCGCATCGTCGAGTCGATCGACGAGGGCACCGAGGGCGTCGAGGACGAGGCGCGCATGCGCGACCTCGCGTACCTCTCGATGGCGCGCACCTACTACTCGGCCAGCATCAAGCTCGACGAGAACAACACGCCGAGCATCGACGAGACGAAGCTCTCGGCGGCCGTGAAGTTCTGGAACAAGGTCGACGTCGGCAGCGAGTACTGGCTCGACGGCCTCTTCGAGGAGTCGTGGGCCTACTTCATGGCCGGCGACTACCCGCACGCCCTCGGCAACATCCACACGATCGGCGCGCCCTACTTCCCGAAGTCGTTCTACCCCGAGGCCGAGATCCTCAAGGCCGTCATCTACTTCGTCAATTGCCAGTACGAGGACGCCACCACGGTCGTCGCGCGCTTCAAGTCGAAGTACGAGCCCATCAAGAAGGACCTCGAGGAGGTGCTCGCGCGCTTCCAGGGTGAGAACCAGGAAGAGCCCTTCTTCAAGTTCCTCAAGGAGGTGCGCGCCGGCACCGCCGACCTCAAGCCGACCATCCAGCCGATCGTCGACAACTCGCTCTCCGACCGCCAGTTGCTGCGCAACATCGAGTACGTCCGCGTGCTCGACGAGGAGGAGAAGCGCTTCCGCAAGGCTCCCCAGTCGTTCCAGAACTCGCCCCTCGGCGGCGACGTGAAGGACGCCCTGCAGCTCGCGCGCGACCTCGCGGTCCGCTCGGCCGGCACGCTCGCCCGCGAGCGCTACCAGCGCACGCTCGACGAGCTCAACGAGCACCTGCGCAACGGCGCGAAGATCCTCATCGACGTGACGGCGGCCGAGCGCAACCAGCTCGACGCGCAGATCGCGACCGGCCAGGTCTCCGAGGCCGAGTCGCGCGTGTACGGAGTGGTCAAGCCCGACGACGAGCACGCCCTGTGGCCGTTCGACGGTGAGTTCTGGCGCGACGAGCTCGGCTTCTATCGCCAGGTCGTCAGCTCGAAGTGTGGGAGGTAAGTCGATGAAGTCGCTCCGCTTCGCCAAGATCGGCGCCGCGCTCGCGGCCTTCGCCCTCGCGGGCTCCGCCGTGGCCGACGACGCCGCCCCCACGACGGGTGGGGGCGAGTGCACCTCGCAGAGCGCCGCCGCCGCGCTCGTCGCGTGCCCCAACCAGGGGCCGACGAGCTTCGACGTCGGCAAGCACGGCAAGGGTCCGCAGACGACCTTCCATTCGGTAGCGCCGAGCGACCTGAAGAAGAAGGACCAGCAGACCAAGCCGGGCGACCCCTCCGAGCAGATGAGCTCGGCGCAGCGCGACGAGCGCCGCTCGAAGAACGCCGCTCGCGTCAAGGCCCTGCTCGTCACCGAGATCCAAGGGCTCGAGACGCTCTTCATGTCGACGCCGAAGACGGCAGCCGACCGCCCGCAGGTCGGGCGCCGCCTCGCCGAGGACTACGTCGAGCTCGAGGCTGCGGCCATTCGCGAGAAGACCGAGTTCGGCATCAAGCTCGACGACGCCAAGAAGGCGCACGGCGACACGACGAAGCTCGAGGCGAGCGTCAAGCAGTCGGGGCAGATCGCCGAGCGCGCGCGCGGCAAGGCCATCGAGTACTACACGCTCATCAAGAACACGTACCCGAACTACTCGCAGCTCGACGAGGTCCTCTACTACCTCGCCTACGAGTACGAGCAGGGCAGCCGGCTCAAGGAGGCCCGCGAGGTCTACTACGAGCTCATCCAGAAGGCGCCTCAGTCGAAGTACATCCCCAATGCCTACCTCGCATTCGGTGAGCTCTTCTTCAACGACGCGCAGGGCGACCCCAGCAAGTGGGATCTCGCAGCCGGCGCCTACCTCGAGGTCACCAAGTACCCGGCGCCGAACAACAAGGTGTTCGGCTACGCGCACTACAAGCTGGCCTACGTCTACTGGAACAAGGGCGACTTCGCGCACGCGCTCGACGAGTTCAAGAAGACGATCGACTACGGCACCCAGTTCGCGAACCTGCCCAACGCGGCGCAGCTCGCGATCGCGGCGCGCCGCGACATCGTCCCCGTCTACGCCCTGACCGGCCGCCCCGACGGCGCTTACAACTTCTTCCACAACGTGTCGGGCGACGCAGGCGCCGAGACGGCCAAGACGTTCAAGATGATGGACGATCTCGGCCAGAACTACCTGGACACGGGCCACTACGGCGAGGGCATCGCGCTCTACCACGACCTCATGGGTCGCGATAAGGGCGAGAACTTCTGCCGTTACCAGGCCAACGTGGTGCAGGCGACGCTCGCGATGAAGAGCGGCGCGAAGGACACGATCAAGACCGAGCTCGACCGGCAGATCGAGGTCTACAACACGTACAAGGCGCAGCCCCACGACGAGGACGCCAAGACCAAGTGCGCCAACTCCACCGCCGATCTCGTCGCCGAGACGGCCATGGCGTGGCACCTCGAGGCCGTCGGCTCCGGCGGCGTGCGCGGCACGGGCGACCAGAAGACGATGTCGCTCGCGGCGTACCTCTACAAGAAGGTCGTCGACAACTTCACCTCGGAGCAGTTCTCCAAGTTCGAGTTCCCGAGGATCCAGAAGGACGACTGGCCCACGATCTTCAAGATCAAGTACAACATGGCCGATCTGCTGTACTTCCAGCAGAACTGGGCGGCCTGCGGTCCCGCGTTCGACTCCGTCGTCGCCGAGGCGCCCGACGCCCCCGAGGCCCCCGAGGCCGCCTACGCCGCGGTGCTCTGCTACCAGAACATCTACGCCGCGACCCACCTCGCGGGCTCCGACCGCAAGGGCATCGGCAACATGCCGGGCCAGGGCAAGAAGGACTCGAAGGTCGACGAGTCGGCGAAGTACAAGCCCAAGGACTTCACCGTCAACCAGAGCGGGATGATCCAGGCCTTCAACCGCTACATTTGCTACATCAAGCCCGCCGACGGCGACAAGCAGGGCCAGGACCAGCGCATCGAGGTCAAGTACGCGCGCGCTCGCACGTACTTCGAGGCCCAGCACTGGGAGGAGGCCTCGCTCGCGTTCCGCGACATCGCGGTCAACCACGCCGAGAAGGACGTCGGCATCTACGCCGCGCAGCTCTACCTCGAGTCGCTCAACGTGCTCGGCTCGCACTCCGATCCGCCGCGCCCTGCGTGCTTCGATCGCATGGCCGAGGACGTCCCCGTCTTCATCAAGCTCTACTGCGAGGGCGGCAACTTCCAGAAGAACCAGGAGCAGTGCACGCAGCTGACGAAGATCCAGTGCGACATTCAGCGCCTCAAGGCGCAGAAGACCGTCGAGCTGGCCGATCGCGGCGGCGCCACCTCGCTGCGTCTCTACGAGGACGCCGGCAACCAGTACATCGCGCTGTGGCGCAAGTACGGCGAGGAGCCCGTCCGCGCCAAGCTGCCGATGCAGTGCGAGAAGATGGACGAGGTCGTCTACAACGCCGCTCGCGCGTTCCAGGCCGGCCGCCTCGTCGCCAAGGCGATCAAGGCGCGCTCCATCCTCATCGATCCGCAGAACTTCCTCGACAAGAGCGAGCTCGCGAAGAAGGCCGTCTACGAGATCGGCGGCAACTACCAGGCAATCGCGGTCTACGATCAGGCCGCCGACTGGTACGAGCGCTACGCCCGCGAGAACCCGAAGCGCGAGAACGCGGACAAGGCGCTCTCCGACGCGACCGTCCTGCGGCTCGGCCTCGGCCAGGAGGATGAGGGCATCAAGGACGCCGACACCTTCAACAAGATGTTCGGCTCGAGCCACGCGGCGCAGACGGCGCAGATCGCCTTCGCGGTCGGCGCGCACTACGTCGAGAAGGAAGACTGGGACAAGGCGCGCTCGCGCCTCCAGAGCGCCATCGGGCTCATCGAGAAGAGCGCCTCGGTCGACGTCGTCGTGCAGGCGCACGCCCTGCTCGGCCGCGTCTTCACGAAGATCAAGAGCACGAGCAACGCCAAGCAGGAGTACGCCAAGGTCAAGAGCCTGTGGGCCGATCCGAAGGCGGCCGAGGCCAAGATCATGGCGATCGCCGGCGAGGACGACACGGCCAAGACCCGTCGTCTCGCCAAGGCGCTGACCGCGGTCGGCGAGGCCTACTTCTTCTTCGCCGAGGAGCGCCGCGAGGAGGCCGAGAAGATTCGGTTCCCCGACTACCACGGCCCCGACGACAAGGTCTCCATCCTCAAGCACATCAGCGGCGCCGTGAAGAAGTGGGTCGACACCAAGCGACCCGCCATCGAGGCCGCCGAGGCCGAGTACCGCAAGATCACCGAGCTGCAGCCGGTTCCGCCGCCCAAGTGGGTCATCGCGGCCGGGTCGCAGGCCGGTGGGCTCTGGGGCAACTTCGTGCGCGACTTCCGCGCCGCTCCGATCCCCGGCACCATCAAGAAGGACGTCGAGCTTCGCAATGCGTACTACGGCGGCCTCGACGAGTCGTCCGAGCCGCTCAAGCAGCGCGCGAAGGCGGCCTTCGAGACGTGCCTCGGGCTCTCGGTCAAGCACCAGTTCTTCGACGAGTACTCGCGCAAGTGCGAGGTCTGGCTCTCGAAGAACTACAAGAGCGAGTACCACGCGGTCGACGAGTTCAAGGCGTCGCCGACGAACATCGGCAGCGGCCTGAACGACAAGGCGTACCCGCTGCAGATCGGCGGCGAGCCTTACAGCCTCGCGCCGCCGCTGCCCGCTCCCACCGCCGAGGAGGCGAAGGCCGCAGGGCAGACCACCGACGAGCAGAAGGCCGAGAAGCCCGCTGCGAAGAAGGCTGCGCCCGCCGCAGCGCCCAAGAAGGGCGGCCCGCTCCCGGGCGGCGCTCCGAAGAAGCACTGAGGCACGCGAGGACGCCATGAACCACGCAGGCAACGTCGGCGCTACGGAGCATCACGACACCATGAGCAAGCAGGCTTCGATGCGGATGGGCGATCAGGCTTCGATGCGGATGAGCGAGCAGGCTTCGGCAGAGAAGGGCATGACCGCGTCGAAGCGGCGTCGGCGCCTCGGCGCGGCCTCCGCGTTGACGGCGCTCTTCGCGCTGGCAGCGGGCTGCGGTGGCGCTCAGGTACAGATCGGCAAGCCGGTTGCGCCGTCATCGGACGGCACGCCGGCCGTGGCCGTCCCCGTGGGCGAGGCGGCGTCGCGCGGGTTCGCCGATGCGCTCCAGCAGATGGTCGCGCACGACAAGGCGTCCGACTGGAGCGACGCGTCGTGCTCCTCGGTCTCGAAGGCGTTCCTCGACGCCTCGGCGCGGCAGCGCGCCGAGACGAAGAAGGACCTCCTCGAGGCGCTCTACAACGCAGGCCTCGTGGCCCAGCGCTGCGGCAAGGACGCCGACGCGAAGGCTCAGTACAAGGCCGTGCTCGACGCCGACGCGAAGTTCCATCGCGCTCGCGTCCAGATCGCCCTCTACGAATGGCGCGAGAAGGGCGACCCCGCGCTCGAGGGCGTGATGGCGCAGCTGAAGCAGGCGGTCACCGACGCGCAGTTCCAGAACGTCGAGGCGCTCGTCAACCTCGCGATGCTGCAGATGAAGCGCAACGGCCAGGGCGCCGAGGAAGACGGCAGCAAGAACGACTTCGAGCGAGCCAAGCGCAACCTGCAGCGTGCGCTCGCCATCGACGACGGCTACCAGCCCGCGTTCAACCAGCTCGCGCTCTACTACTTCGACACCGCGCGCGCGAAGGTCGGGGCCAAGGCCGCGAAGGCGAAGTTCGCCACGTTCGCCAAGACCAAGCGCGCCGACGTCCAGCAGCTCGAGCTCGCCGCGCTCGTGTGCTCGCAGGCCATTCGCAAGAACGCCGCCTACGCGCCGATCCACAACACGGCCGGCCTCATCCAGATCGAGCTCGAGAACGTCAACGGCGCGGTGCAGGAGTTCCAGGCTGCCGTTCGCCTCGATCCGTCGTTCTTCGAGGCGCAGATGAACTACGCGGCGGTCAACCTCTCGTTCCGCGGCTTCAAGTCCGCCGAGGACGCGTACCGCGCTGCCCTGAAGATGCGCCCGAACGACTTCGACGCGCACCTGGGTCTCGCGCTCGCGCTGCGCGGCCAGATCGACGACTCGAACTTCGAGAAGAACGTCGCCGCGGCGCAGGCCGAGCTCGACGCCTGCAAGAAGCTCGCGCCCGAGCGCGCCGAGACCTACTACAACGAGGCGATCCTGACGCAGGAGTACAAGGCGAAGGGCGGCAACGACGCCGCCGTGCCGATGCTCGAGCAGGCCGCGACCATCTTCGACCTCTTCGTGCAGAAGGCGGCCGGGGCGGCGGAGTTCGCCGACGCCGTGAAGCGCTCGAAGGATCGCGCGCAGGACATCCGCGACACGGTCAAGTTCATCAAGGAAGGCCAGACGGCCGCTGCCATCGAGGCCGCGCGTCAGGACAAGGAGCGCGAAGAGGCGCAGGCCGAGGCTGCCGCCGACGGCGGCGCTCCGGCGCCCGCCCCCGAGGCTCCCGCGACCCCGGCCCCCGCGCCGGCGAAGCCCTGACGATTTCTCGGAACTTGGCGAGGCCGACGCTGTCCTAGGTGCGCAGGGCGAGACCTACGCACTTTCCGTTGGCAACCAAGGCAGCATCGGTTACAATCGTACTGTAATTCCAGCGGATTTTTACGAGGAGGTTGGAATCATGCATCGTGTACTTCGCAGCGGGTTCGGCGCATTGGTCGCCGCGGGCCTCCTCCTCTCCGCGGGCTCTGCCTTTGCGCAGGCCGCTCCTGCCAAGGACGCGAAGGCGACGCAGGACTACGGCTACGAGTTCTCCGACGACCCGTTGAACGCAGGCGGCTTCGGCCCCAACGACGCCACGATCAAGGTTCGCCCCTCGGCCGCGCGAACCACCCTGATCCGTCCGCGCACGTCGTTCGTGCCCGAGATGCTCAAGTCGGTCGAGAATCTCTGATGTCGCGCTCCGCCTGGCGTCGCTGACGCCGGCGGGAGCCGAGCCACTTTACCCGCACAGCACACGATTTCGTCGAAAGGCACCGGCATGGAAGGTCAGGCGAAGGCGACCGTCGCGCTCACGTTCGCGCTCTACCAGGGCGAGGGCACGGAGCCCGAGCGGCGGGAGACGATCACGCAGGACATCGTGAAGATCGGCTCCGATCCGAAGAGCCATCTTCGCCTCGAAGAGGCGTCGGCGTCGCGCATGCACGCGGTCATCGAGGTCGGCGGCGCGGACGATCTCAGCCTGATCGACCTGGGCAACGACCCCGGTACGCTGGTCAACGGCGAGCGCATCACGAAGACGAAGCTTCGCAGCGGCGACGCCATCACCATCGGCTCGACGCGCATCGTCCTCGAGGCCGTGGAGGTCTCCGAGGCGGTCGTCGAGGCCGTCGCCGAGGTCGCAGCGGCTGCGGCCGTCGAGCCGCCGGCAGCCGTCGAGGCGCCCGTCGCTGCGCGCGTCGCGCCGGTTCCCCCCGTCGTCGCTCCGTCGGCTCCGAAGGCGATCGCGCCCGCAGCGTCGAACCCGTTCGCGGCGGCTGCGTCGAATCCGTTCGCCGCCGCGTCGAATCCCTTCGCGTCGGCCGCGAACCCGTTCGCCGCGGCCGCCCCCGCGAAGCCCGCCTCGACGGCGGTCGCCGACGACGCGCCCGAGGGATCCTACACGTACCAGCTCGTGCGCAGCGGTCCTGAGGTCAACCCCGACGAAGTCGAGCTCGCGCACGTGCCCGCCGTCGAGGTCATGATCCTGTGGGGCACGACGGTGCTTCACGTCGATCACCTCACGCCCCCGCGCTCGTATTACGTGGGCGAGGAAGAGGCGAACAACCTCTCGTGCGACTACTTCGTGCCCGCCGAGAAGCTCGGCGCGGCGCGCGCGCCCATCGTCCTCGCCGACCGCGGCGGAGCGGTCAACGTCGTGCTCCTGCCGCGCTCCAAGGGCACGATCGAGATCCCCGGCCAGACGAAGCTCACGATCGAAGAGGCCATCAAGTCGGGCAAGGCGCAGCCTTGCGCCGAGCTCTCCGGCGCGCACCAGTTCGCGCTGCCTCCGGGCGCCAAGGCGCGCGTCGACGTCGACGGCATCGTGTTCCAGGTGTCGGCCGTGCCGGCGGGCAAGCCGTTCGTGCACGGGCCCTTCGCCAACACCGACTGGTCGACCGTCTCGTACCTCGCCCTCTCGCTCGTGGCCCACGGCGGCCTCATCGCGGCGATGGCGTTCTTCAAGCCGCACCTCGGCCTGACCGACGACGAAGGCCTCAGCCGCGATCAGCAGTACCTCATCCAGCAGTACCTGCTGTCGGCCGCCGAGCGCGAGCAAGAGAAGAAGGAGACCGATCAGGTCACCGACGCGAAGGCCGACGACAAAGAGGGCGGGACGGGCACCAAGGCCAAGGGCGACGAAGGCTCGATGGGCAACCCCAACACCCAGGACCGCAACAAGCGGTACGCGGTCGAGGGGCCGAAGGACAACCCCGATCCCCACATCGCGCGCCAGGCAGCGCTCCGCGACGCGGCCGAGTTCGGCATGGTCGGTCTGCTCAACACCGGGGCCGGCGGCGACCCCAACGCGCCCACCGCTCCGTGGGGCGCCGACACCTCGTCCGGCATCGACCCGCTCAGCGCTCGCGGCAACATGTGGGGCGAATCCATCGGCGACGCCTTCGGCGCGGGTGGCCTCGGCCTCACCGGCATCGGCGAAGGTGGCGGCGGTCGCGGCGAGGGCATCGGCCTCGGCAACATCGGCACCATCGGCCACGGCGCCGGCACCGGCACCGGTCAGGGCTTCGGCTCGGGCAGCGGGCGTCTGAGCGGCGGCCACAAGGTGAGCGTTCCGCAGGTCCGCATGGGCCAGACGCAGGTCAACGGTCGCCTCCCCCCCGAGGTCATCCAGCGCATCGTCCGGCAGAACTTCGGACGCTTCCGCCTCTGCTACGAGAACGGCCTGCGCAACAACCCGAACCTCACGGGGCGCGTCTCGGTCCGCTTCGTCATCGGCCGCGACGGCGCCGTCTCGAACGTCGGTAACGGCGGCTCGGACATGCCCGATCAGAGCGTCGTGCAGTGCGTCATCCGCCAGTACTACGGCCTTTCGTTCCCCCCGCCCGACGGCGGCATCGTCACCGTCGTCTACCCGATCTCGTTCGCTCCCGAATGAGCGACGACCCGTCGTGACGCGCACGGCGCGGCTCCGAAAAGGGGTCGCGCCGTCGTCTTTCAGGCGCGCGGACCTCGCGTGAATTGCACGCGATTTCGGCGCCCGAGGGAGTGCCGATGGGCCTGGACTTCCCACTCGGCGTCCGCGTAGACTCGCGCGTCGCCGTGTCGTGATCTGCGCGTCGAAGTCGCTCGACGCGCGCGCCCCCGCGCCAGCGTTCGGGGTGCGTCGTTTCGTCCAGCTCTTACCGCGCCGCCGCTCGCCGGGTGACGCTCGCTCCGCAAGGAAGGATTTCTCGATGAAGCTCCGCCCCGCCTTCGCCATCGCCGCCTCTCTGTCGCTCGCCGCCGCCGCCGGCTGCAGCCGCAGCGCCATCGAGGCCGTCAACCTCGCGAACGAGGGCGACCAGCTTCGCAGCTCGGCGCTCGACGAGGCGATCGCGAAGTACGAGCAGGCGACGCTGCTCGACGCGACCAACCACCGCATCTTCTGGAAGCTGGCGATGGCGCACCGCAAGAAGGAAGACTGGGCCAAGGTCGCCTCGACGCTCGCGCGCGCCGCGCAGATCGCGCCGACCTTCGCGAACTACTATTACGAGCGTGGCTACGCGATGGAAGAGCTCGCCGCGAAGAAGCAGATCTCGTGGGCCGACGCGAAGGAGCCCCTCAAGAAGTGCTCCGAGGTGGACCCCAACTACGCCGACTGCTGGCACGAGCTCGGCTGGGTGAGCCTCTGGAGCGACGACGAGCAAGACGCCCTGGCGAACTACACCAAGGCGATCGAGCACAAGGCGGACGAGACGCGTTACTACGTCCGGCTCGGCGAGCTCTACCTGACGCTCGGCTACCTCGATCAGGCGCAGCAGGTGATGAAGGAGGGGCTCGGCTTCGTGAAGGAAGGCGACAAGTTCGCCTACGGCCTGCACGTGCTGCTCTCCCAGGTGCTGCAGCAGCGCGGGCAGCTCAACGACATGGTCGCGGAGCTCGAGGCAGCCCGCAAAGTCGCGGGCGACGACCACCCGGAGATTCTCTACAACCTCGGCTCCGCGTACGCGGTGCTCGAGCCGCCGCGCAAGACCGAGGCCATCCAGATGCTGAAGGGCTTCTCGACGCGCGCGTGCCGCGGAGCGTCCGGGCAGGCGAAGTACAAGGCCGAGTGCGAGACGGCGCAGGCCCAGGTCGCGAGGCTCGGCGGGTCGATGCAGTAGCAACCGCGGGGCGGGGTAGCGGCGCGTAGTCGAACGTTTTTTTTCCAGGCCCATTCCGAGGCGACCATGGATTTGCAGGGGCACCTGAAGCAGCTCGAGAGCAACCACGACTGGCAGGGGATCGTCGACGAGCTCGAGAGAGGGCTGGCGGGCGAGACGCAAGGCGCGGCGAAGGCCGCGTTGCACCTCCGGCTCGGGCGCGTGCTCCACGAAAAGTTCCTGCAGAGCGTCAAGGCGCTCAAGCACTTCCAGGACGCGTACAAGCTCAACTCGGCGCTCGTCGAGGCGCTCGAGGAGGCTCGCGCGATCTACTGGGAGCTCGCGAAGCCCAACATGGTCCAGAAGCTCCTCGACCTGGAGCTGAAGACCGCGCAGGACGGCCCGCGCACCAGCGCGCTGCTCGTCGAGCTCGGCGACGTGCTGTCCGACCAGGGGGACTACGAGCGCGCGGTGGCGACGTACGCCAAGGCGATCGCCTCGTCGCAAGGCCAGAACGAAGAGGCGAGCGCGTGCCTCGAGGACGCGCAGTCGAACGCCGACTCCTGGCAGGAGCGCGTCGCGCTGCTGCTGCGCGAGGCGCACGCGGCTCCCGACGCCGCGAGCAAGTCGCGCCTGTTCGTCCGCGCCGCGCGCGTGGCGCGCAGGTTCGCCCCCGAGGCCGTGCTCGGCATGGCCGAGCAGGCGTACGGCGTCGACCCGACCAACCGCGAGGCTGCCGCGCTCTTCGAGGGCGCGCTGATCGAGGCGAAGGATCACGACGCGCTCGTCGATGCTCAGCGCCGCGCTACCTCCGAGATCGCGGACCCCGCGCTCCGTGCCGCGGCCTACCTGCGCTTCGGAGCCGCGTGGCTCGGGCGTCATCAGGTGGCCGACCGCGCGGCCGATTGGCTGGCCGAGGCCGTCGTCACCGATCCGTCGCACGACGCCGCGCTCGCGGCGCTGCGCGAGATCTGGGGTACGCGCGACGGAAACTGGGAGCGCGTCGTCGAGCTGATCGACCGCGCGTCGGCCGCCCACGGCGGCGAGGTCGCGTCGCTGCTCGCAGAGGCCGGCACGCTCGCGTGGCGCAAGCTCGGCAACCTCATGCGCGCGCGTGGGTATTTCGAGCGGCTCGCGGCGTTGCAGCCGGAGCACACGACGTTGAGCGCGTTCGAGGCGCAGATCGGTGAGTCGCTGCGCGCCGTCCCCGCGTCGGCGCCCGTCGTCGAGGCGGAAGCTGCCGCGGTGCCCGTCGTCGAGGCGGACGCTGCGTCTGCGCCCGTCGTCGAGGCGGAAGCTGCTTCTGCGCCCGTCGTGGCTGTCGCTGCGGCGCCCCAGGCCCAGGAAGCGGCTCCGACGTCGGCGCGCGCGCCCGCGAGCGGCCCGATGGACGAGGCGAAGATCGCCGAGCTGCGCGCGCTGGCCACCAAGCAGGAGGCCGCCAAGCGCTACAACGAGTACGTCCGCACGCTGGTGCAGCTTGCGCACGCGGTCCCGAACGTCGCCGAGAAGATCGACCTGTACCAGCGCGCCGCGGACCTCTTCGTCCAGAAGTTCGCCAACCAGGCCGAGGCCGTGAAGGCGTACGAGGCGATCGTCGAGCTCGACGCCGAGAACGCGCACGCGCTCGAGTTCCTGCGCCAGGCCTACGAGAAGCGCCGCGACTGGGAGAAGCTGCTCGGCTTGCAGCGCCGCGAGGCCGCGCGCCTGCCGGGCGGATCCGAGCGCGCGATGCGCTTCCTCGAGATCGCCAAGCTCGCCACCGAGCGCGTCAAGAAGCCCGATGTGTGCATCGAGCTCTGGCGCGAGGTGCTCGCCTCCGACGCCGAGAACCTCGAGGCGCTCTCTGCGCTCGCGGGGCTGTACGAGCGCGCGCGCAACTTCGAGGCCCTCGTCGAGGTGCTCGAGAAGGAGGCGACCGTCACGTGCGACTCCGCGCAGCGCGTGCAGGTCCTCTCCAAGCTCGCGACGACCTACGGCGATCGCCTCGCGAACGACGAGGGCGCGGTGCGCGCGTGGCGTGCGCTGCTCGCGATCGACCCGAACGATCGCAAAGCGCAGGAGACGCTCAAGAAGAAGTACCTCGCGCTCGGCCTGTGGGACGAGCTCGACGTCTTCTACGTCGAGAGCGGCAAGTGGGACGAGCTCATCCGCCTGCTCGAGTCGCAGGAGGCCAAGGAGCAGGTCCCCGCCACCAAGATCGGCCTGCTCGTGAAGGTCGCGAAGCTCTGGGCCGACAAGCGCCAGAAGAGCGACCGGGCTGCCAAGGCCTACGAGAAGGTGCTCGAGCTCGACCCCGACTCGATCGAGGCCGCCGACGCGCTGGTGCCGATCTACCACCAGGTGCAGAACCAGAAGGGCCTCGCGTCCGCGCTCGAGGTCAAGCTGCGCCACGAGCAGGAGCCGTCGGCGAAGCTCGAGCTTCTCCGCGAGCTCGCAGGGCTCTACGAGGGCAAGCTCAAGGACGCCCCGCGCGCGTTCGACCGCCTCCTGGCAGCGTTCGAGCTCGGAACGAGCGACGAGCGCTCGGTCGAGGACCTCGAGCGCACGGCGAAGGCCTCCGGGCGCTGGGAGGACTTCGTCGCAGCGCTGCGCAAGGCGATCGGCGAGGCCGAGTCCGCCTCGGATCGCGCGCTCGCCGTCGCGCTGCGTCTGCGCGTGGGTCGGGTGCTCGTCGAGGAGCTCGAGCGCACCGACGAGGCGCTCGCGGAGTTCCGCGCCGTGCACGACGCCGACCCGGACGACGC
>CAITLX010000067.1 GCA_903893335.1 uncultured delta proteobacterium
CGAGCAGCCGAGTCCCGCGCCGGGGGGCAGCGTGGTCTCGGCCGTGACCTGGACGCCGAAGTCGACCCCGCACGCCGCGAGCACCGCGCCGAACGCGCGCCCCGTGTCGCTGCCGTCGTCCGGGCTCGCGCGCACCGCGTCGCCCAGCGCGAGCGTGCACGAAGGGGCGTCGATGCGCGCCGCCTCGGCGCTCGCGCCGCGATCGATGCCGACCGCGATGGCCGGCACGCCGTAGACCACCGCGTGCTCGCCGAGCAGGATGACCTTGCCGCACGCCGTGCCGATCACGAGGCCGACCTCTCGCTCGGGCTCAGGCGCGCCTGCGGCTCAGCGCCTCGGCGGCGCCACGCAGCCAGCTCGCGCCGAGCTTGGAGAGCCGCGCGCCCTCGAGCGCCGCGAGCGCCTCGCGCACCAGCTCGTCGAGCCGCGACTCGACGGCGCGCCGCGCCCCGAGCTTCTCGTACAGCTCGACGATGCGCTCGACCTCGTCGTCCTTCGCGTCGCGCTTGCCCAGCGCGTCGAGCAGCGTGCGCCGGTCGGCGTTGGTGCCGCGCGCGAGCGCCTCGGTGACGAGCAGCGTGCGCTTGCCGGCGCGCAGATCGCTGCCGCGCGGCTTGCCCGTCTGCGCCGGGTCGCCGAACGCGCCGAGCAGGTCGTCGCGCAGCTGGAACGCCACGCCGAGCGGACGCGCGAAGCGCTCGAACCGGCCGAGCACGGCCGGCGACGCACCGGCGAGCGCGGCGCCGAGCATGAGCGGCCCGCGCACCGTGTAGCTGCCCGTCTTCAGGTCGTTCATCAGCTCGACGTCCTGCGGGCGCCCCGAGAGGTCGAGCTGCTGGCCGAAGATGGCGTCCTGCTCGATCTGCGCGAACATCGTCACGACGCGCGCGATGCGGTCGGCGGGGACGTCGAGCCGCGCGATGGCCTCGAGCGAGAGCGCCGAGGCCCAGTCGCCCGCGAGCACCCCCGAGGCCTCGCCGGCGGCGCGCGACCCGAAGTGGCGCGTGAGCATCGCGTGCACGGCGGGGCCGCCGCGGCGCATGTCGTCCTGGTCCATCCAGTCGTCGTGCACGAGCAGGTACGTCTGCAAGAGCTCGAGCGCGACGCCTGCGTCGAGCGCGGGCTCGAGCGGAGCCTGGCCGTCGACGGCCCGGTAGGCGGCCACGAGCAGCGCCGGACGGAAGCGCTTGCCGCCGCGCAGCGTGAGGTCGCGCACCGCCGCGGCCATCGCCTCGACGTCGGCGCCGAGGCGGCGCGCGTCGGCGACCTTGGTGTCGAGCAGCCCCGCGAGGCGCGCCTCGACCTCGCCGCGGACGGCGCCGAGCAGCACCTCGAAGTCGCCGTCGGACCGCTCACGCGCGAGCGGGGCGCGGGCGACGGCCCTCGGGGCGGCGAGGCTGCGCGCGGGCGCTGGTGCCGCGGCGGGGGCGCGCCCGGAGGTCGGCCGGCGCGGACTTCGGCGAGGGGGGGGGCGCGCGGCCATTGACAGGCGGAAGGCTAGGGGCGAAACACGAGGGTGTCAACGCGCTCGCTTTGGCATTTTTCCGAAGTGTATTCAGATGTTTCACCTCCACATGAAACCCGCGCGGGCGGTCTCCGCGGAGCCGACATGAGCGAATCGGGCATCGGCGAGCGCAAGGGCGACCACATCGATCTCGCCGCCCGCGGCGACGTCGGCTTCCGCGTCAACGCCACCCTCTTCTCGTGCGTGAAGCTCGTGCACGAGGCGCTGCCCGATCTGCACGCCGACGCGATCGACACGGGGGTCACCCTGCTCGGCAAGCGGCTGCGCGCCCCGCTCGTCATCGCCGCGATGACCGGCGGCATCCCGCGCGCCGAGAGCATCAACCGCGAGCTCGCCGCCATCGCCGAGGCGCGCGGCTACGGCTTCGGGCTCGGCAGCCAGCGCGCGATGCACGTCGACGCCGCCAAGGGCTCGACCTACCGCGTGCGCGAGGTCGCTCCGACCGCGCTCGTGCTCGGCAACCTCGGGCTCGTGCAGGCGCGCGCGCTGCCGACCAGCGCCATCGCCGAGCTCGTCGCGGCGATCGGCGCCGACGCGCTCTGCGTGCACCTGAACCCCGCCATGGAGATCGTGCAGCCCGGCGGCGACCGCGACTTCGCGGCCGGCGAGGAGACGCTCGCGCGGCTCGCGCGCGAGCTCCCCGTGCCCGTCGTGGCGAAGGAGACGGGGTGCGGCGTGTCGGCCGCGACCGCGCGACGCATCCGGCGCGCCGGCGTGCGCCACCTCGACGTCTCGGGCGCAGGCGGCACCTCGTGGGTCGCCGTCGAGATGCACCGCGCCGCGGGCGCCGAGCGCGCCCTGGGCGAGGCGCTGCGCGAGTGGGGCATCCCCACCGCCGCGAGCGTGGCGCTCTGCGCCCCGGTGGGCTTCGACGGCCTCATCGCGACCGGCGGCGTCGCGACCGGGCTCGACGTCGCGCGCGCCCTCGCGCTCGGCGCGCACGCCGCGGGCATCGCGCGGCCGGTGCTGCAAGCGCTGCTCGACGGCGGGCGCGAGGGGGCCGAGCGCTACCTCGCCGGCGTCGAGGCCGAGCTTCGCGCGGTCATGCTGCTGGTCGGCGCGCGCGACGTGGCCGCGCTGCGCCGCGCGCCGAGGGTCGTGACCGGCGAGCTCGCCGAGTGGATCGCGCAGGCGCGCTGATGGCCGCCGGCGAGCCCGCGCGTCAGGGCGGCGGCGCCGTGCACGTGAAGATCTGCGGCATCACCTGCGTCGAGGACGCCGAGCTCGCCATCGCAGCGGGCGCGAGCTCGATCGGGCTCAACTTCGTGCCCGGCACGCCGCGCGCCGTCGACGTCGAGACGGCCCGTCGCATCGTCGAGCGAGTCGCGGGGCGCGCGCTCGTCGTCGCCGTCACCGCCGACCTGCCGCTCGACGCCATCGTCGCGCTGCGCGACGCCACCGGCGTCGACTGCGTGCAGCTCCATGGCGACGAGCCGCCCGAGGTGGTGCGCGCGCTGCTGCCCCACGCCTACCGCGCGCTGCGCGTCGGGGGGCCCGCCGACGTCGCGGCGGCCGAGGCGATCCCGGGCGAGCACCTGCTGGTCGACGCGAAGGTGCCCGGTCAGCGTGGCGGAACCGGCGCGCGGGTCGACTGGGATCTGGTCGCGCCGCTCGCGCGCACGCGCCGCCTCACGCTGGCCGGCGGGCTGAACGCCGACAACGTGGCCGAGGCGATCGCGCGCGTGCGCCCCTACGCGGTCGATGTGGCGAGCGGCGTCGAGCGCGAGGGGGACCCGCGCCGCAAGGACGCCGCGAAGGTCGAGGCCTTCTGCCGCGCGGTGCGAGGGGCGTCGTGACGCGGCGCGCGCCGCTCTTCGCGCTGCTCTCGCCGCTCCTGCTCGCGGGCTGCGCCGAGGGGGCGAGCGCGCGTGCCACGCAGGTCGAGCTACCGCCGCAGCCTGCGCTCGCGGTCCGCACGACGCGCACGATGGGCAGCGGCACGCAGGCCGAGGGAGCGTCGGCGCCGTGGCCTGGGCACGTCGTCGTGCGCCAGGACAACGAGCTTCAGCGCGCGCTGCGCCTCGAGCGCGTCGCGTACGCGATCGACGGCAAGCAGGTGCTCGCGCGCGCCGACGCAGGGCTCGCGCGGCTCGGCTCGCCGCTCGAGGTGTTCGACGGCACGCTCGCGCCCGGCTCGCACGAGATCGCCGTGCGCGCCGACCTCGCGCCCTACGACCCGGCCGTGCTCGGCTACGACGAGCCCGTGCAGCTGACCGCGCGGCTGCGCTTCGAGGTCGACGCCGCCTCCGCCGCGAGCCTGCTGCACGTGCGCATCGTCGAGCGCGAGCTCTACCCCGCGCCGCTCGCGCAGCGCTTCGCGCTCGCGTTCGGTTACACGTCGCGGCGCGCCG
>CAITLX010000068.1 GCA_903893335.1 uncultured delta proteobacterium
CGGGACCGGCCGAGGCCTTCGAGGCCGGAGCAGGCGCCGGCCCGGAGGACGGCGCGGTGGGGGCGGGCGCCGCGGCAGCCGCGGAGGCCGCAGGCGCGGCAGCCGAGGCAGCCGGCGGGGCAGCGGGGTCGGCCGACGACGCAGGCGGAGGGGTCGCGGACGCGGCGGAGGCCGACGCGGCGACCGGCGTCTTCCGGCTCGGGGCTGCCTCGGCGAATGCCGGAGCCATCGCGAGCACCGGAAGGAGGAGAAGCGCAGCCCACACCGTCTTGCCGAAGCGCATACCTTACCTCGTCCTTTTCCCTACCCGAAACCTGCGCGGGGTGAATGCGGCGCCTCGGCCCCCGCCAGGCCGACCAGCGCGGGCACTCTACGCGCGGGGGGTCAGCGAACGCAACGCTTTCCGAGGGGCCGAGGGGAGCCCAAGGTCGCAAATCGGCAAGGGTTCCGGCTGCGGAGGGCTCCGGGGGATCGTCCGACGGGCTGGTGCGTCCGAAGGGGCGTGAGCCCGAGCCCCTCCCGCCCCCCCGCGTCGCGGCGCTTCCGCGACGGGCCCGGACCTCCTACGATGCCCCCGGGTGACCGACCTTGGGGACCGTGGCGCAGCAAGAACCGACCGACGAGGCGCTGATGGTGCGCTTCCAGCGGGGTGACTCCGACGCGCTCGGCGTGCTCGTGCGGCGGCACGAGGTGCGGCTCTACAACTTCGCCCTGCGCCACCTGCGCTCGCCCCCCGCCGCCGAGGACGTGGTGCAGGAGGTGTTCCTGCGGGTCGTCGAGGGGGCCGGCACGTTCCAGCACGCATCGCGCTTCACGACCTGGGCCTACACGATCGCCCGCAACCGCTGCATCGACCACACGCGACGGGCCTCGCTGCGGCGCCACCCGTCGCTCGACGCCCCCGGCGACGGCGCCGACGGCGACGGGGCTCCGCTGGGCGAGCGCCTGGCCGACCCGGGCGCCAGCGTCGAGCGGCAGGCGCTCGGGGGCGAGCTCTCGGTGCGCATCGTCGCCGCGGTCGAGGCGCTGCCCGACGACCAGCGCGAGGTCTTCCTGCTGCGGCAGATCGCCGCGCTGCCGTTCGCGGCCATCGCCGAGATCGTCGACGTGCCGGAGAACACCGTGAAGAGCCGCATGCGCTACGCCCTCGACCGGCTCAAGCTGGCCCTGGGCGATTTCGAGGAGTACGCGCGCGCTCTGCGCTGACGAGGGCCACGATGGATTGCGATCGATTCGACGACATCGTCCTCGACGCCCTCGGCGGGGAGCTGAGCGAGCTCGAGCTCGCGGCGGTGCGGCGCCACGCCGACGGCTGCGCGCGCTGTCGCACGGTCTGGTCGGAGCTGCAGGCGACGCTCGAGGTCGCGGAGGTGCCGCTCGAGGAGCCGCCGGCGGGCATGGCCGAGCGCGTCCTCGCCGCCGCGGCCGAGGCCCGCGCCCGAGCGCCCGCGCGCCACCGCGCCGGGTTCGTGTCGTGGGCGGCGAGCTACGCCATGCGCCCGCAGATGGCGATGGCCGCGCTCCTGCTGCTCATGATCGGCTCGAGCCTCCTGTTCCTGCGCGGCCGCGAGCGCTCGTCGGCGCCCGGCGCCCGGGTGAGCGTGACCGAGCAGGGCGAGCCCGCCGCCGAGGCGCCGTTCGTCGACCTACCCGCGGCCCGCGTCGCGCCGACCGAGGGCCCGCAGCGCAC
>CAITLX010000069.1 GCA_903893335.1 uncultured delta proteobacterium
ATGAGCGCCAGCCTCCGGGTCGCCCGGAGGTCTGCGTTTCCTGACGAAATCTGGGGCGATGCCCCGCGCTCCGATCTGTCTGGACAGTGGACGGGATTCGACTATGCGACCTGTTCGGCTGCCCGGAACGTGTCAACGCGTTTGAGACAGGCGTCGCGAGCATTCTATGAGGGAAGTGCGGGCACAGCGGCAGCCTGCAGCTCGCGTCGCGGTGACCTCGCCACGGTGTGAGCCGCCACCTGCGATCCAGGTGTCGGCGCGAGGTCCGCGTCGTCGATCGGCAACGGGTTGATGTAGACGGCGGTTGGGGGAAGGCGGACGACGGGACGCCCGTTGGGGAAGCGCTCGGGATGCGCGGCGTAGGCAGCGTCGAGCGCGACTTGGCGGCGGGCGGCGACCTCGGCGACGCGGCCGCAGAACACGTCCGCGGGCGCGAAGAGCGCGAGACCGGAGTGCTGGTGGCCGTGGTTGAACCAGCCGATGAACTGCTGGCACCACCCGCGAGCGTGCTGGGGCGACGCGAACTCGCCGGGGTAGTCGGGCTGGTATTTGAGCGTCTTGAACTGCGCCTCGGAGAACGCGTTGTCGTCGCTGACATGGGGCCGGCTGAAGCTGCGCGCTACGCCGAGCACTGCGAAGAGTTGCGCCAGCAGGTCGGACCTCATCGGCGAGCCGCGGTCCGCGTGCACGGTGAGGGCGCCGGGAGCGATGCCGTGTCGCGCGACGGTGTCGGCGAATAGTCGCTCGGCGTGCGCGGCGTTCTCGTGCTCGGCGAGCAGCCAGCCGACCACCATGCGGCTGTACAGGTCGATGACCATGTACAGGTAGTAGAAGACGCCGGGCAGCGGCCCGCGCAGCTTCGTGATGTCCCACGTCCACACCTGGTTCGGCGCCGCCGCCGTGAGCGTCGGCTTCGAGTAGGTCGCAGGGGCCCGTTGCGCGCGTCTCTCGGCGGATTCACCGCACTCCGCGAGCACGCGGTACATCGTGCGGATCGACGCGAGGTACACGCCCTGCGAGAGCAGCGTCGCATAAACCTCGGGCGGCGGCTGGTCGACGAACGCCTCCGAGTGCAACACGTCGAGCACGGTCTGGCGCTCGTCGTCGCCGAGCCGGCGCGGGCTCGGCGCCCGCACCACGCAGGATGGCGGGCTCGGCGGATGCGTGCCGCGGTAGAGCGTCGCGCGGCTCACGCCGAGCGCGCCGCACGCCTGGGTGAGGGGCAGGCTCGGGTCGTCGAGGTCTTCGATGAGGTCCATCAGCTCTCGTCGTCGCCCGCGAAGTCGATGCCCAGAATCACCGCCGCTTTTTTTTGGAGTGCGATGAGCTTGCCCGCGAGTTCGAGCTTCGCCTGGAGCTGCGCTGCGTGCTTCTCCAGCTCGGCGATGCGCCGGTCCTTGGCGTCGAGCTGTGGCTTGCGGCCCGGCTTCTGCGCCACGAGTCCCTGCGTGCCTCGCAGCGCGAGCTGCTTGCGCCACGCCGCCAGGTGCGAGCTGTAGATGCCCTCGCGACGCAGGAGCGCCTCGACCCCACCGCGCTCGGTGCAGGCAGCGGCGGCGCGCACGATGCGCAGCTTCTCGGCCGCCGTGAACCTCCGCCTCTTGCCCGGCGTGGGCGTGCTCTCGACGGCAGCGCCGCCAGCGCTGAGCGCAGCGTCACGAGCCGTAGGGGCGGGCTCGGAGTTCGTGATTCGCAGATGGGAAGGCTTCGGCACGGGTCAGGTCCATTCTCCGCCCTCGCTACACAAGATTCGAGAGGGAGCCTGTCTCACGCGACGTTGGCACAGGGGGGGTCGCGGACGTCGAGGTCGACGCCGGAGCGTTCGCCGTGGGGGCGATGGGCGCGCCGTGCAGCTCGCCGGGGTTGCTCGCGTGC
>CAITLX010000070.1 GCA_903893335.1 uncultured delta proteobacterium
AGCCGCCGCCGACGAGCTTGTACCAGCCGGCCTCGCAGTTGCCCGCGCGCAGGGCGGTGGGCTCGACCGGCGCCTTGCCGCCGTGGCGCAGGTACCCGATCCGCTTCTCCTTCGACCAGTCCATCGCCGAGAAGATCGGCGCCTGCATCGAGGTCGCGCCGATGAGCGGCCCGTCGTACGCCTTGGCGGCATCGGGGGCGCTCGCGTCGTGCGCGTCGCCGGCGTCCGGAGTGGCGGGAGGCGGGGGCGGCGAGGGCTGCGCCGTCGTCGCGAGCGGCGCGGCCGAGGCACTGGGCTGCGGCGCTGCGCCGGGTGGCGGTTCGCGACGGCAACCGCTCTCGCCGAAGATCGACGCCGTCACCCCCGCGGCGAGCAGGAAGCCGACCAGCGCGGTGCCGACGGCGGCGAAGGGCGCGGTCGGCTTCGGCGCCGTCGCGCTCGGGCGTCGCTGCGGCTGGGGGCGGGGGCTCTTGGGCGGCATTCGATGCGAACGGCTCTACGTAGCGCGTTCGGCCCGGGTGTCCCAGTTCTCGTCCGCACGGGGGGCCCGTGCATCCCGGGGCGGGGGTTCGCGGCGACCGGCGCGTGCGGCTATGGTGCGGGTCGTGGCGCACCGTGCAGAGGTCCGGGGAGGTCGCTTCGCGCACCCCCGGCGCGCGTTTCGCGTCGCGCTGGCGGTGGCCGTCGCGCTCCACCTCCCGCTGACGCCGCTCGCGGGCGTGTGGCGCTGGCTGGCCGGCCTCGCGCCGCTGCGCGACGCGTGGGAGTACGCGGACGACGACTCGCTCATCCCCGTCACGATGGTGGACGACGAGCCCGCTGCGGCGCCGGGCACGCCGGGGGGTGAGGGGGCGGGGCACGCGATCGTGGCCGACGCGGGGCCGAGCGACGCCGCGCTCGAGGCGGAAGCGGCCGTCGATGCCGCCGCAGAGGACGCCGCTCCGCGCGACGCGGGGCGCCGGGCGAAGAGCGCCGAGGGGGACGCCGGCGCCGACGGGGCGGCGGGGGACGCAGGCGCGGGCGATCGGCCGCGCATGAAGGACACGCTCGCGCTGGCAGGCAACCTGAAGCGAACCGTCGACAGCGGCGCCAACGTCGTGTTGCTCATGTGGTTCTCCGCGATGCGCGAGCACCGCCTCGGGCGCGTCGTGGGCGACATCCTCGCGTGCAACCCGCAGTGGAAGGATTTCCTCGGCGACGCGCTCGACCCCGTGCGCGATCTCGACGCGGTGCTCATCAGCGGGCCGCGCCTCAGCGACTCGTCGCGCGTGAAGGTCGTCGTGCAGCACCGGCTCACCGACGCCGCCGTGCGCGATCTCGTCGAGGGACTCGTGCACCGCAGCGGAGCCGCCGGCGGCTTCGTCGATGCGGGCGCGGGGGGCGTGGTGGCGCGCGCGTTCGCCGACCGCGCCGAGCGCGTCGTGTTCACGCACCCGCGCAAGCTCGTGTTCGTCACGCCGCCGAACGCGTGGGACACCATCCGCGCGATCAAGGCTCCGCTCTCGATCCCCGCGGGCGACGGACGCGCGCTCTCGCTCGTCCTGCGCACCCCCTGGGGGCCGATGCGGCGCGTGGGGATCGCGGCGCCCAGCTCGCTCGCGTGGCTGCGCGTCGACGTCGTCGCGACCGACGACGGGGGCGCCAACGTCTCGGTCGAGTTCGACGACGAGAGCGCGGAGGCGGCCACGCGCGACGCCCCGGTGCTGGCCGACGCGCTCGCCGGCTCCACCGCGGGGCTCGTCGTCGGCCCCGTCGCGTTTCAGGCGACCGGCGCGCGCATCGAGGCCCACACGCACATCGGTGCGCTCAAGGCGCGCCTCGTGCTCAACACGGTGCGCTCGATGACCTGCCCGGAGCCGCCCCCCGTGGACCCCGACGCGGGCGCCGAGCCCCCGTGACGGTCAGCGGCGAGCGGCCAGCGCCGAGAGCAGCAGGTCGGCCTCGTGCGGATCGACGGCCGAGACGCAGAGCGCCGCGCCGCGCCGAGGCACCAGCACGAGCCGACACTCGCTGCGCACGCCCGGCACGAGCGTCGCGAGGGCGAAGTCGACGGCGAGGCCAGCGAGCGCGATAGCGATGCCCGCGGCGGTGAGCGAGAACGACGCCGCGCGCAGCCCGTCGATCGCCAGGCCGATGCCGAGCCAGCTGCCCACGAGCAAGGCGACGAGCCCGGCGTACATCGCGAGGCGCGGGTAGCGCACCTCGCGCGTCGCGCGCACGAGCCCCTCGCGCGGGATGACCACCTCGCGGTCGCGCACCGTGCGCCCCAGCACGGTCGTGCGCGCGTGCACCGTCAGGCCGGCGTCGGTCAGGCGCACCTCGGCGGCTGCGTCGTACGCGAGCACCCAGCGGCCGACGAGTCCGGCGGCGTGCCGCACCAGCAGCCACCCACACAGCGCCTGCGCGGCGGTGACGACCGGGCCACGCGGCGCGGCGACGAGCTTGCCGCGCACCGGGGGCACGGAGGGCGTGGTGGTCTCGGCGTCCGACATGGATGCGGACGATTACAGCAGGCAGCGGCGGGAGAGAAGCGTCGAGCGGGGCAGGGGGCGCCTCGGGCCCCGCGCGCGCTCGGGGATCAGGCCTCGGCGCGGCGTCGGGAGTCGAGCACGGGGCCGGGAAGCTCGGGGCCTGCCTCGGCGAGGATGCGGTTGTTGGCGTCGACCCGCACGACCGTCGGCACGTGCGTGCGCGCCTCGACAGGATCCATGTCGGCGAAGGTCGCGATGATGACGAGGTCGCCGGGCGAGTTGAGGTGCGCCGCTGCGCCGTTGATGCAGATGACGCCGGAGCCGCGCGGGCCGCGCAGGGCGTAGGTCACCAGGCGTGTGCCGCGGGTCACGTTCCAGATGTGGACGGCCTCGTACGGCAGGATCTGCGAGGCATCGAGCAGGTCGTCGTCGATGGTCACGCTGCCCTCGTACGAGAGGTCGGCGTGCGTGACGGTGGCGCGATGGATCTTCGACTTGAACACGTTGAGGCGCATGTTCCGGTCCTCGTGTCCTCCGCGTAGCGGCCCGCACCTTCGCAGGTCCACTCGCTGGACCTTCGAAATCTACGGTCCCTGCGGCCGGTCTGCAAGATCTCCGAACTTGGCCCGCGTCGGGGGGCAGAAGTACACGCGAAACACGGCTGCGCTGCGCTCCTCGCGCGGCGGCACGCGCGGAGGTTTCCCGATGCTCGCCAAGCACCAGATGCTCCAAGACCTCACGACGATGCTGCGCGACGTTCTCGCAGCCCAGGCCCGCGGAAGCATGGTCGCACGCACCGCGCGCGCCCAGGGCCACGTCGACGGCTACATGCGCGCGCTGCTCGACTCGGGCCTGGTGGGCCGCGACGAGCTGCTCGCGCTCGTCGCGCGCGAGCGCACGCAGGCCTTCGGCCCCGGCTCGGCCTCCGTGGCTGCGCCGCTCGCCGACGAAGTCGCCGCCTGACGAGCCCCTGACGCGCGAACGGCCGGCGAGCTCGCGCTCCGCCGGCCGCTCGTGTGCGCCCTCACGCGAGGGTGTGCCGCTGCGTGAAGTGGCTCAGGGAGCCGCGAGGTTGACGTCGCCCTGCGGGTGACCGGCGCCCTTGCGCCACCAGTTGACGACCTTCGTCTCGCCGCTGGCCGTGACCTGTCGCGAGAAGGCGCCGGCGAAGCCGTCCTGCACGATCGGCTTGACCGTCCACGTGTGGCCGGCGGCGGCCGTGGCGCCCACGGCCCAGCGAAGCTGACCGCTGGTCGCGTCCTGGTACGAGATGTGGACCTCGCCCGCGGCCGTCACGGTGATGTTCGAGTCGTCGCCGACGATGTGGTGGCCGTCGTCGAAGAGCTTGGTGCCGAGCCCCAGGCCCGTGTCGACGACCTCGGCCGCCTGCGGGGCGGTGCCTCCCTTGACGAGGAGGTAGCGGAGGGTCTCCTGGTTGCCGTCGATGTAGCTGACGTGCCAGTCGCCCTTGGTGTCGATGAAGAGGCTCGCGCCGATGCCGACGTCGCCCGTGTCGGCCGCGGGAGCCGCGCTCTGGCCGTCGAGGATGGCGGTGATCCACTTGCCGTTGGCCTTGCGGGCCTGCATCAGGTTGCCGTGGATGCGGTCGTAGTAGATGAGGCCGATGTCACCGGCGGCCGTCACGGCGGCGGCGACGTAGTCGCCCGCGGCGTCGGGGTAGGTGTCGAGCTTGGAGGCCTCGATGAGGTCGGAGCACGCCGCGGCGGCGCCGTTGGCGCCCGCGAAGCAGTCGCTGCCCGACCCGCACTTCGGGGTGCAGGTGGTGGCGGTGGTGCCGCAGACGCCGTTGTCGAGCCTGCACTTGGTGCCCGTCGCGCACGCGAAGGGGCGGCAGGGCGTGGCGTCGTTGCTGGCGGCGTCCTCGAACGTCCAGTCGGCCGCGGCGGCGGGGGCCGCCTTCGACGCCGTCGCGAGGCGCACCTTCGACGAGATGGCGCCGGCGGTGCCGGGGACGATCGCGAGGTAGGCGATGACGGGCTTGTCGCCGACGAGCAGGAGCTTGGCGTAGCGGCCGATGTCCGAGTTGGCCTTGGTGTCGACCGTCTGGATCGTCCACGCGGAGCCGTCGTACGCGGCGTACTTCAGCGCGCGGTGCGTCACGTCGAAGTAGGCGACGCGCGGGTTGCCGCCGGCGTCGAGCGCGACCGACGTCCAGAGGCCGACGTCGTCGCCGGACTCCGTCTGCCCGCCGCGGAAGCCGGAGGTGTTGTA
>CAITLX010000071.1 GCA_903893335.1 uncultured delta proteobacterium
ACCGTGATCTCGCCGGCGTGCAGCGTCGCGCGCACCTGCCGCACCGCCACCGTGGCCCCGAAGCTGCGGCCGACCTGCCTGAGTTCGATGCGCTCGATGCGAGGCAAGCTCGGCGACGAGACGTCGAGGGCGCGGGGCTGGGCAGACACGCCCCCATCTTACCGGATGCAGGCGGGACCGTCTCGCCGGCCGTGCTAGGATCGCGGTCACATGACGTCGGCCGTGGCCCTCGAGCGCGACGCCTCGCCCACCCTCGCCCGCCTGCGCGCCGCGGTGGAGCGAGCCCTCGAAGGCAAGAGCGAGGTGGTCGAGCTGACGATCATCGCGCTGCTCGCGCGCGGCCACGTGCTGCTCGAGGACGTCCCTGGCGTCGGCAAGACGACGCTGGCGCGAGCCCTCGCACGCGCGGTCGGCGGAGAACTGCGGCGTGTGCAGTTCACCAGCGACCTGTTGCCGAGCGACGTGCTGGGCGTGTCCGTCTTCGATCAGCGACTGGGCGAGTTCGTGCTCCGGCAGGGGCCAATCTTCGCCAACTTCCTGCTGGCCGATGAGATCAACCGCGCCAGCCCGCGCACCCAGTCGGCGCTGCTCGAGGCGATGAACGAGGGCCAGGTCTCGCTCGACGGCCAGACGCTGCCGCTGCCCGACCCGTTTCTCGTCATCGCCACGCAGAACCCGCAGGACTTCGCCGGCACCTTTCCGCTGCCCGAGTCGCAGCTCGATCGCTTCATGGTGCGCGTGCGCATCGGCTACCCGGCGCCCGCCGTCGAGACGCGCCTGCTCATCGACGCCACGCTCGACCGCGCGGCCGACGTGCAGTGCGTGCTCGACCCGGCGGGCCTCGTGGCGCTGCAGCGCGCCGTCGATCGCGTGACGTTCGACCCCGCGCTCGCCGCCTACCTCCAGGCCCTGCTCGGCGCGACGCGCACGAGCCCGCTGCTCTCGCTCGGCGCCTCGACCCGCGCCGGCATCAACCTGGCCCGCGCCGCTCGCGCCCGCGCGCTGCTCAAGGGGCGCGCGTACTGCATCGCCGACGACGTGCACGACTTGGCCGTGCCCGTGCTCGCCCACCGCGTGCGGCTCGCCGCCCACGGCGAGGGCTACGTCCCCACGCGCGACGAGAGCGAGGCGGCCATCCGCGACATCGTCGCGCGCGTGCCCGTGCCGCTCTGATCGCGCCCGGGCGCCCCGTGGACCGGACCTCTGCCCCCCTGCCGCCGACGCGCTCGAACCTCGGCCCGCCACCCCCGCCCGACGAGGGGCGCCTTCGACGCTGGTGGAAGCCCCAGCGCGGTTCGCTCGGCTCCTCCCTCCCGCCGACCGAGAGCCGCCTACGAAGGTGGTGGAAACCCCCGCGCAAGCTCAAGACGACGCGCGAGGGCTGGGTGTTTCTCCTGCTGACGTTCGGCGTGGGCTTCGCCGCGATCAACACGGGCAACAACCTCCTGTACCTGCTGCTCGGCATGCTGCTGTCGCTCATCGTCGTGTCGGGCGTGATGAGCGAACTGTCGCTGCGCGGGCTGCGCGTGACCCGCAGGCTGCCGCAGCGCGCGCAGGTCGGCCGCCCGCACCTCGTCGAGATCGAGGTGCACAACGACAAGAAGCGGGTGCCCTCCTACGCGATCGAGATCGAGGACCTCCGCGCCGGACAGCCGGCCGACAAGCGCTGCTTCTTCCTCAAGGTGGGCCCGAAGAGCGCGCAGGTCGCCGCCTACCGGCGCACGCCGCAGAAGCGGGGGCGCGAGCGCTACGTCGCGTTCCGCGTCGCGACGAGGTTCCCCTTCGGTCTCTTCGAGAAGTCGCGCGAGATCGCGCTCGAGGGCGAGATGGTGAACTACCCCGCCGTCGACGCCGTCGAGCTGCCGCCGAGGGCGCCGGGCCGACGGCTCGGGGGCGCACCGACCGTGGGGCGCGGCGGAGGCGACGAGATCATCGGCATCCGCCAGATGCGCGACGGCGACGACCCGCGCGACATCTACTGGCGCAAGAGCACCGTCGCGGGCCAGCTCGTGCTGCGCGAGCGCGCGATCGAGACGCAGCCCGACGTCGCGCTCGAGCTCGAGGTGCGGCGACCACCGGGCGCAGGCGACGACTGGTCGGCCGCCTTCGAGCGGCGCATCCGCGAGCTCGCCTCGCGCGCCGTCGCACACGTCAAGCGCGGCGAAGGCGTCGCGCTGCGCACGACCGCCGGCGAGCGCGTGCGCATCGACGCAGGCGTCGGCGCCGACCCGCTGCTGCGCATGCTCGCGCTGGTCGTTCCGACCCCGGGCGACCCGACCGCGAGGCGCTCCATGCCCGCCCCGCGCCCCGCCGAGCCCACCTTTCCCTCACCTGGGCCCGCCGCATGAAGTTCGGCCTCGTGCACCGCGTCATGACCGACGCGCTCGCCGTGCTCGGCGTGCTCGCGCTCGTGTCGAGCGGCGAGCTGGGGCGGTGGGTGAACGGCGCGCTGCTCGTCGGCCTCGTCGCCGCGCTCGCCGTCCCCGCGACGTGGCAAGCGCGCGCGGCGCTGCGTCACCTCGCCACCGCCGGACCGCTCGTGCTGCTGGCCGTGCAGATCGCGCGGATGGCCACCGGCGCGTCGGTCATCGCGCTGGCCATCGAGTTCGCGGCGGGCTTGCAGCTCGTGCGGCTCGCCACTCGCCGCGGCGCCGCCCACGACCAACAGGTCGTCCTGCTCGCCCTGCTGCACCTCATCGCCGGCACCGTGCTCGGCGGCGGCCTCGGCTACGGCGCGTGCTTCCTCGGGTTTCTCGTGGTCGCGCCGGGCGCGCTGGTGCTCAGCCACCTGCGCCGCGAGGTCGAGGGCAACTACCGCCAAGGGGCGCGCGACCGCACCGGCCACCCGGTCGACGTCCCGCGCATCCTGCGCAGCCGCAGGGTCGTCGGCCGCACGTTCCTCGCGGTCACCTGCCTGCTCTCGCTGCCCATCTTCCTGTTCACCGCGGCGCTGTTCGTCCTGTTCCCGCGCGTCGGGCTCTCGCTGCTGATGCTCAACCGGTCGCACTCGGGGCGCATGGTGGGGTTCTCCGACCACGTCGATCTCGGCGCGGTCGGCACGCTGCGCTCGGACCCAGCCATCGCGCTGCGCGTGACCGTCCCCGACGCGCCCGACCCTCCACCGCCGCAGCTCTCGATGCACCTGCGCGGCGCAGCGTTCGACGCCTACGACGGCCACGCGTGGACGCGCAGCCAGACGCAGAAGGCGCCGGCCTCGCGCGACGCGGGCGTGGTGTGGGTTCGGCGAGCGCCCGACCGCAAGCGCGACCGCGTGCTGCACATCGACCTCGAGCCGATCGGCACGCCCGTGCTCTTCCTCCCCCCCGGCACCGTCGCGCTGCAAGTGCAGCGACGCGGTGACCCGGCGGGGCGCAACCGCCCCGCGGTGTACGCGAGCCCGGAGGGGGAGCTGCGCTACGACGGTGGCGAGGACCGCGGCGTGCAATACGACGCCTTCCTCGGCGCCGACGACGCCGCCGAGGCGACCCCGCTCGCCGACCGCGCGCGCTACGTGCAGCTCCCCGCGGCGCTCTCCGCGCGCGTCGTCGACCTCGGCCGCTCGCTCGCGCGCGGCGCCTCCGGCCCCCTCGCGGCGGCCACGGCGGTCGAGCAGCACCTGCGGCGCAGCTACGCCTACGACCTGTCGTCGCCGTCGGGCAAGGCCGCGGACCCGATCGACGACTTTCTCTTCGTGTCGCACCGCGGCCACTGCGAGTTCTACTCCACGGCCATGGTGCTGCTGCTGCGCGCCTCCGGCATCCCGGCGCGCAACGTGACGGGCTTCGTCGGCGGCACCTACAACCGCTTCGGCGGTTACTACGCCGTGCGACAGGGGGACGCGCACTCGTGGGTCGAGGTCTTCTCCGACGCGCGCGGCTGGGTGACGTTCGACCCGACGCCGCCGTCGGACGCGGTGCCGAAGATCGCGAGCGCGGGCGTGTGGGCCACGATGCGCGACATGGTCGAGGCGCTCGCCCAGCGCTGGGACAGGCACGTCATCGGCTACGACATCCGCCAGCAAGTCTACCTCTTCGAGCAGGTGTCGCAGGCGATGGCCCAGCGCGACGCGCGGCCCGCGCTGCTGCGACGCAGCGACCTGCGCGGCCTCGCGGCCATCGTCCTCGGCCTGCTGGTCGCGGGGGGATCGATCGCGTGGATGCGCCGCGCGGACGACGAGCGGGCCGACGAACGCGGCGCGCGGCCCGACCCGGCGGCGCGCGAGCGGCGGCGAGCGACCGCGCTCTACGAGTCGCTCGAGTCGGTGATGAGCGCACAGGGCATCGCGCGCGGCGCCGCGACGCCGCCGCTGCGCCACGCCGAGGAGCTCGGCCGGCGCGGGCACCCGTTCGCCGCCGAGGTGCTCGAGCTGACCGTCGCGTACCTATCGACACGCTTCGGAGGCGAGCCGCTCGACGCCCACGCCGAGCACGCGTTCGCGGCGCGCGTTCGCGCGCTTCGCTCGCAGCGCCTGCGGCCTCCGACGCCCACCTCGACCTGACACGCGACGCCGCTAGTGGCGACCGCCGCGGTGCAGGTCGGCGACGAGCGCCGTGCACCACGCCCGCAGCGCGCGGCAATCGCCCGCCGACGAGGTCGCGCCGCCGATGCGGCGCCACGGCCCAGCCGCGACGACCACGTCGCGCCCATCGAGCAGCACGCCGCGTGGACCCACGTCGCGCCGCTCGGCGCACGCGAACGGAGGCCTGCCGCCGGGCGCGAACGACGCAGCGAGCGGCGTCGCGGCCTCGCGCGCCTGCTCGGCGTCGTCGAAGCGCAGGCGCCACACCGCCGCGAGCACGACGGGCGATCCGCTCGCACCGTCGCCTCGCTCGAACAGCGCGGCGCGGTCGCCGCCCCACCCCTCGGCCGCCCGCGCGGCCACGCGACGCGCCATCCACTGCTCGAACGCGACGCGCGCCCCCTGCTCGCCGAGCACGTCCTCGTACGCGACGCGGAAACCCTCGCCCGGCGGCGCGAGGGGCGAGACGCGCTCGCCCGCCTCGTGGGCCGCGTACTTCTCGGGGTGCAGCAGCTGCTCGGTCGTCGTCGGAGGCGCGTCCCACGCGGCGTCCACGGCGGCCCACCCGCCGCGTCGCCGGCGCTCGTGCACGAAGCGCAGGCCGTCGAGGTACGGCGCGAGCAGCGAAGCGCGCAGCACGCCCGGCACGCGCCCCGTGTCCGGCGACATCGCCACGAGCGCCTCGGTCTGCGCCGCGAACGCTGCGTCCGGCAGATCGAGCGCCGTGCCGCGCCCCTCGAGCATCGTGTCGAACATGGCGCTCGTCGCGTCCCCCTCGGCGAGCGACTGCAGCGCGCTCGCCGTGTCGTTCGCGTCGGCCTGGTACGCGAGCTTCGGCCCGAGGTCCCAGCGCTGGTCTTGCAGCGCGTGCACCAGCTCGTGCGCGAGCGTCGCCTCCGCCGCGTCGTCCTCGAGGTCGCTCGCGAGGTACATCGTCCGGTCGCTCGGCTCGTAGAAGCCGGCGAGCTGCGCCTCGAGCAGCGTGAAGAGCCCCGCCACGTAGTCGTACGCGGGCGGCAGCAGCCCGAGCCCGACGAGCAGCTGCCCCTGGCCGCGCACGACCTCGGCGGGCACCTCGCGCGCGACGTGCTCGCGGATGCGCGAGAGCAGCGCGGCCCGATCGAGCACGCGCCCCGTGACCGGACCGCGCGGCGCGAGGTGGCGCGCGCGCGCGACGCGCGCGAGCACGTCGGCGATCTCGCGATCGACCTCGCTCGGCTCGCCGCGCTCCGCAGGCACGACGCGCTCCCCCGCGTCGGCGGCGGCAACCTGCGGCGCAGCCAGGCTCGCGGGTCGCGTCACGCGAGCCGGCTCGGCGCCGCACCCCGCGAGCAGCAGGGCGAGCGACGCCGCGGCGCGCCTCACCGCGAGCGCCCGGCGAGCGACGCGAGCCCCTCGGCGCGAAGCTCCGCGATCGCCGTGGCGTAGTCCGAGCGGCCGAACACGGCCGACCCCGCCACGAGCACGTCGGCGCCCGCGGCCACGACCTGACCCGCGGTGCCCGGCGCGACGCCGCCGTCGACCTCGAGCGCGATCGAGCGCCCCGACGCGTCGATGAGCGCGCGCAGCGCGCGCAGCTTCGGCAGCGCGGACGCGAGGAACGACTGCCCGCCGAAGCCGGGGTTGACGCTCATGACGAGCAGCAGGTCGACGTCGTCGAGGACGTAGCGCACGACGTCCTCGGGAGTGTGCGGGTTGAGCGCCACGCCCGCCTGCTTTCCGAGCGCGCGGATCTGCTGGAGCGTGCGGTGCAGGTGCGGCGAGGCCTCGGCGTGCACCGTGATGATGTCGGCGCCCGCGTCGGCGAAGGCGGCGACGTAGCGCTCGGGCTCGACGATCATGAGGTGCACGTCGAGCGGCAGCGACGTCGCCGCGCGCACCGCCTTCACGACGATGGGACCGATGGTGAGGTTGGGCACGAAGCGCCCGTCCATCACGTCGACGTGCACCAGATCGGCCCCCGCGCGCTCGAGGTCACGCACCTCGTCGGCGAGCCGCCCGAAGTCGGCCGAGAGGATGGAGGGGGCGATGCGGACGGCGGAGGTGGGTGCGCTCATCGGGCTGTTGTCGCCACCGCTACCACGTCGCGCGCGCGTCGGGGGTCGAGACCCGGCAGGCGGCGCTTTGCCCGTCACGCGCGGTGCCGGCCGCTGGCAACCTCTGCTAGCCTCGGCCGCCGGTCGCGATGCAAGCCCGTCCCCTCGCCAAGAGCGACTACGACCTCATCGTGCAGGTCATCGATCGCTGGTGGGCCGGCCCCTCGACGGCGCTCGCGCACCCGATCTTCTTCCACGAGCTCGGCGACCTCGCGCGCGTGGTCGAGTCCGACGGGCTCATGGTCGGCTTCCTGCTCGGCTTCCTCGCGTCGCCCGCGCACGACCCGGGGCCCATCGGCTACGTGCACCTCGTCGGCATCCACCCCGACTACCGCAGGCGCGGCGTCGGCCGCCTGCTGTACGCGCGCTTCGAGGCCGACTGCGCCGCCGCCGGCGCGCGTCGCATGAAGGCGATCACGATGATCGGCAACGAGGGCTCGCACCGCTTCCACCACGCGCTCGGCTGGGAAGTGCGCGAGGTCGAGGACTACGCCGGGCCCGGTCGCCCGCGCATCGTGTTCACCAAGGAGCTCCGCGCCCCCTGAGCGGGTGCGGTGCTAGACTCAGAGGGCGAGGACGAATGCTGACCACGCAAGGCACCGAGCCCGATCCGCACGCGGACCACGTCCCCGCCGCTGAGCTCCGCGAGATCGGCCTGTTCGGCGCGCTCTCCGACGAGGTGCTCGCCGAGCTTTCGGCGTCGCTGCCGGTGCTCGCCGTGAGCGCCGGTCAGGTGCTGTTTCGCGAGAGCGACCCGGCGCGCGAGCTGTACGTCATCGCCGACGGCGAGGTCGAGATCGTCAAGCACTCGTCGCGCGGTCACGACGTGCGCGTCGCGATGCTCGGTCCGCACGACTGCTTCGGCGAGATGTCGATGCTCGACGTGCAGCCTCGCTCGGCCATGGCGCGCACGCTCGCGCCGTCGCGGCTCATCGTGTTCGGCGCGCGCGACCTCGACGCGCTCTACCGCCGGGACGTGAAGTCCTACGCCATCATCGTGCTCAACCTCGCGCGCGAGATGGCGCGTCGCCTGCGCGTCGCCGACCGCCTCATCGCCGAGTTCATGCTGCACACGACCGACAGCTACGTCGATCGGCGACGCGGCACGCCGCGCTGACCCTCGGTCACTCGATCGGCGAACGCTGAGCGCTCGGTCACTCGGTCGCGGCGTCGGCGGCGGAATCGTCCGCGTCGGGCGCGTCGTCTGCGGCGTCCCAGCCGAGCGCGTCGGCGTCGCCCGCGTCGGGCGAGCCAGCCGTGCCGCCGGTGCCGCCGCTACCGCCCGCGCCACCCGCGGCGTCGTCGAACGCCGAGGAGGCGTCGGCGAGCGACCCACCGGCGCCCCCGGAGGTGTCCGGCCCGGTGCCGCCGTTCGAGTCGGACGGGTCGCCCGGAGGCTCGGGCTGCGGGTTGATGGCGCAGGCAGCCGGAACCACGACGAACACGACCGTCATCAGCAGCAGCCAGCGTCGCGTCGAGCCGATCATTTCCCCCCAACGCTAGCATGAGTCGGGCCAAGCTCGTCATACATGGAGTTTCGGGCACTTGGCTCGCCTCCCGCCCCTCCCGAGTGGCACCCTCTGGCACACTTGGTGCCGTACAGTGCGCGCCTGCGCTTGCGGCGCGCGCTCGCACCACGTAACCGGAACCCATGACCGAGCTTGCGCTGGCGGCGCGCGACGTGACCAAGCGCGTGCAGGACGGCGCGACGCGGCGCGAGGTGCTCCGCGGCGTCACGCTCGAGGTGGCGCGCGGGGCGCTCGTGGTCGTGCGGGGCCCGAGCGGCAGCGGCAAGACCACGCTGCTCGCGGTGCTCGGCGGGATGCTGCTGCCGACCTCGGGCGAGGTGTGGCTCGACGGCGAGCCGATGTCGCGCCTGCGCGATCGCCAGCGCACCGCGCTGCGCCGCCGCAAGATCGGCTACCTGTTCCAGGACTTCGCGCTCGTCGCCGGGATGTCGGCGCTCGACAACGTCGCGCTCGCGCTGGTGCCCGACGCGCCGCGACGCCGCGAGGTGGTCGCCCGCGCCGCCTCCGCGCTCGACCGCCTCGGGCTCGCCGCGCTCGCCGCCACGCGCGTCGAGCTGCTCTCGGGCGGCGAGCGGCAGCGCGTGGCGCTCGCCCGCGCGCTGCTCCACGATCCCATCGTGCTGCTGCTCGACGAGCCGACGGCCCACCTCGACACCCCCCGCGTGCGCGGCGTCGTCGACGATCTGGTCGCGCTGTGCGGCGAGGGGCGCGCCGTGGTCGTCGCGTCGCACGACCCGCGCCTGTGCGACGACCCGCGCGTCACGCGCGTCGTCGAGATCGACGGCGGAGCGCTCGTGTCGCCGTGACGCTGCTCGAGCCCTGGATCCTCCTGCGCCTCGCGGCGAGCCTGGTCGCGGTCGCGACGCTCGGCGCGGCGGCGTGGGTCGCGCTGCGGGTGCTCGCCCACCGGAGGGTGGTCGCCGCCACCGAGGGGCAGCTGGCGCTCGAGCGACAGGCCGAGCTGGCCGGCACGCTCGCGCGCGTGGGCGCGGCCGCGCAGGTGCTCGCGCTCGTCGTCGCCCTGCTCGCGGCCGACCGGCTCGCTCCGGTGGTGCGCGGGGCGATGTGCGGGTTCGGCGTCGTCGCGGCGAACCCCTGGGGCTGGCCCTCGCTCGCGGCGACCACAGTGGCCGCCCTCGGCGCGTGCGCGCTCGGCGAGCTGCTCGCGTTCGACGCTCGCGTGCAGAGCCTCGACCTCCTGCGCCCCGCGGCCGTCGCCGCGCTCGTGGTCGCGCCGCTCGCAGCGCTCGACCTCGGCGCAGCCGGCGCGTGGGCGGCGCACCTCGACCTCTCCGTCGTGGCCTCGTGCTGTTCGGCCACCGTCGATACGGCCGCGGGCCCAGCGGCCTCGGCCTCTGGGCCGCGCGCGGTCGTCACCGCAGGCGCGCTCGCGTCGGCGCTGGCCGCGATCGCGCTCGCGCTCGC
>CAITLX010000072.1 GCA_903893335.1 uncultured delta proteobacterium
GCTCGCGGTCGGCGGCGCCGGCACCCGGGCCGACGGCTCGGGCCAGCCCTGGGGCAACCTCAACCCGATCAACGGCGGCGCCACGCTCAGCATGGTCGGCGGCGCGCAGGCCGACCCGCTGTCGAAGTGCGTCCCCATCGCCAACCTCCCGCTGCCCACGGGCATCCCCGTCCCGGCCGAGCTCACGGCCAACACCGTGACCGACTGGCCGGCAGGGACGCCCGGGCCGCACGTCGGCATCGCGGTCGCGGAGCGCTACCTCAACCACGCGCTCGGCGGCATGTACAACGCCGGCGTGCTCTGCCTCGGCATCACGACCGACACCATCCCGCAGCTCTCGTCGGGCATCTTCTCGCTGCTCGCGCCGTCGGTGAAGTCGCTGACGCTGCAGCGCACCAACGCCCCCATCGCGATCACGATCCGGCCGAAGAAGCCGCCGGTCGCCATCGTGGGCAACGGCACCGACATCAAGACGGACCCGAACCTCCTCGTCTCGCTGCCCAACGCGAACCTCGACCTCTACATCTGGTCGAGCGACCGCTTCGTGCGCGCGTTCACGCTCGAGTTCGACCTCACCATCCCGGTCAACCTCTCGATGGGGCCGGCCGGCCTCGAGCCGAAGCTCGGCGACATCAAGATGGCGAACGCGAAGGCGTCGAACGCCGATCTGCTCGACCCGAAGGACGTCGCGGCGGTGCCGGGCGCCTTCTCGAGCCTCATCGGCGGCCTGACGGGCCAGCTCACCGGCTCGCTCAAGCCGATCGACCTCAACAGCTCGCTCGCCAGCTTCGGCCTCTCGCTCGTCATCCCCGACTCGGTCGCGGGCAAGGGCTCGCCGGGCATCCGCAAGCTCACCTCGGGCAGCGACAACTTCCTCGGCATCTTCGCCGCCCTCGCGCCCGCCGCGGCCCCCGCGCCGGCTCCGTCCGAGACGACGGCGCTGCTCGCCGACAAGCAGGTCGACGTCGCCGGCCTCCGCCTCGCGACGGCCACCGAGTTCAACCGCCCGACCATCGTCGTGCGCGCGAGCTCGCCCTATGACGACGGCTCGCACCGCGTCGAGTACTCGTACCGCATCGACGGCAGCGCGTACCGCCCCTGGACGACCGACCGCGTCCTCACCGTGCGTGAGTCGGTGCTCGGCCTGCAAGGCAAGCACAACATCGAGGTGACCTCGCGCCTGGCGGGCGAGCCCCGCTCGGTCGACACCACGCCGGCCCGCGTCGACTTCCTCATCGACATCGACCCGCCGCAGGTGGCGCTCAAGCGCGGCGACGACGGCAACGTCGTCATCGACGCGCGCGACATCGTCACCCGCGCCGACGACCTTCAGGTCCGCTACTCGGTCGACGGCGCAGCCTTCGGCCCCTGGACGAAGGCGTCCGAGATCGCGGCGCTCCCCGCCGATCTGCAGGGCACGACCGTGACCGTCGAGGCCCGCGACGAGGAGGGCAACGTGTCGTCCGCGCAGCAGTCGCTCATCCGCGGCCGTCCCGATCCGGCCTTCGCGGGCTCGAGCAGCGGCTGCGGCTGCCGCGTCGGTGGCGACTCCGGTCCGCAGAGCGGCCTCGGCTTCGCGGGCGCGCTCGCGGCCCTCGTCGGCATCGTGGTCCGTCGCGGGAGCCGTCGCCGCTTCACCCACGCGGCCGGCGCGCTCGGCGCCATCGCGGTCGCGGGCAGCTACGCCGGCTGCTCGTGCGGCGCCGCCGACGACAACGTCGATCAGACGGTGCCGACCGACGACGCCGGAGCGGACGCCAAGGTCGACGCCGACGCGGGCCACGAGGCAAGCTGCGACCCGGCCACCTGCATCAACCTCGAGGCCGGGCTCATCGGCTCGTACACCTCGGCCGCCGCCGACTCGAGCGGCAACGTCTGGGTGGCCGGCTACGCCGAGGGCGACTGGAACAACAACAACTCGTACGGCGATCTCGCCGTCGGCAAGTGGAACGGCACGAAGGTCGACTGGTCGCTCATCGACGGCGTGCCGACCACCGCGGTCGACCCGAATGCGTACAACACCTCCGGCTTCCGCGGCGGGCAGACGGAGTCCGGCGACGACGTCGGCCTCTGGACGTCGGTCGCGCTCGACGCCGGCGGCAACCCGCGCGTCGCCTACTTCGACGTGACGCACCGCGCGCTGAAGTACGCCGCCTACGACGGCTCCGCGTGGACGATCCAGACGGTCGACACCAAGGCCAACTCGGACATCGGCCGCTACGCCAAGCTCCTGCTCGTCGGCGACAAGCCCATCATCGCCTACCTCGCGATCGTCCCCGGCACCGCCGGCGCCATCTCGTCGAAGGTGCGCCTCGCGACGGCGTCGAAGGCGGCCCCCGCCGCCGCGGCCGACTGGACGTTCGAGGACGCC
>CAITLX010000073.1 GCA_903893335.1 uncultured delta proteobacterium
CGGCGCGCCGACCGCCAGGCGGCGGCCGCGGTGGCCATGGAACTGGCCGGGCTGGCTGCCATGACGGCGCCCGAGTTGGCGGCGAAATGGGAGGTCGTGACGGGCGAGAAAGCCCCGTCACACAACCGCCCCAACCTGACGAAGCGGCTGGCTTGGAGGATTCAGGAACTCGCTCTCGGCGGTCTGTCCGAGGCGGCCCTGGTGAAGATCAACGAGTTGGCGCCGGCCACCGCGAAGCTGCGGACCCGGGCCGGGTCCGGTGCCCGGGGCGAGGGTGGGGTGAAGGCCATAGTCGGTCGGCCTGCCCGGGATCCGCGCTTGCCGCAGCCGGGGACTGTCCTCAGACGTGCGCATGGCGGTGTCGAGCATGAGGTCACGGTGTTGGCCGACGGGTTCGAGTACCGGGGCGAGCGATACCGGTCGCTGTCGAAGATCGCCCGCGAGATCACCGGCACGCCATGGAATGGGTTCCTGTTCTGGAATCTCGCAGAGCGGCGCGGGGCGGCTGGCAAGCAGGTGGCGGCATGAACGACACGGCGTTCCACGCGACGAGAATGGGCCAGCGCTACTACGAGGCGACGATGCCGGCCCTGGTCCGCGAACTTGCCCGTCTGAATGACAACATCGAGCGCCTGCTCGCGGTCGCGCAGGGCGACGCGAAGGTCGAGACTGCGGCCCCGACCAAGGACGTGGCGAAGGAGGATCGCCGATGAAACGATCCACCGCCCTCGCGACGAACGCGGCCGCGGTGCGGCGCTGCGCGGTCTACACGAGGAAGTCGACCTCGGCCGGCCTCGAACAGGAGTTCAACTCGCTCGACGCTCAGCGCGAAGCCTGCGAGCAGTACATCAGAGCGCAAAGGCACGCCGGCTGGCGGTGCATTCCAGACCCTTACGATGATGGTGGTTTCTCGGGTGCCAACCTCGACCGGCCGGGCTTCACGCGCCTCATTGCCGACGTCGATGCGGGCAGGGTCGATGTAGTCGTTTGCTACAAGATCGATCGCATCTCCCGCAGCCTGCTCGACTTCACGACGGTGATGAACCGGTTGAACCAGGCGGGCGTGGCGTTCGTGTCGGTGACGCAGAACTTCTCGACGACTGACGCGGCCGGGCGCCTGACGCTGAACCTGCTGGCCACGTTCGCCGAGTTCGAGCGCGAGATGATCGGCGAACGTACGCGCGACAAGATGGCGGCGTCCAGGCGGCGCGGAAAGTGGACGGGTGGTGCGGTGCCGCTCGGCTATCAGGTTGTCGAGAAGAAACTCGTCGTCGACGAACTCGAAGCGTCGGTCGTCCGCGAGATCTTCTACACATACATTGACCGCCGCTCGGCGCTCGCCGTGGTCGAGGCGCTAAACGAACGGGGCCGGATGACCAAGCGCCACTGCGGTGTGAAGGGTCGCATTCGCGAGGCCCGAGCCTGGAGCAAGAACGACGTCCTGCGGGTGCTCAAGAACCCCGTCTACGCCGGTCTCATGTCCTACGGCGAGGAACGACACGAAGCCGAACACGCTGCGATCGTGGAGCGCGAGGTCTTCGCGCAGGCCGGCGCCATGCTCAAGGAAGCCGTCGGAACTCGCACCGCTGCCGTGCGCAACCCCGAC
>CAITLX010000074.1 GCA_903893335.1 uncultured delta proteobacterium
CATGTCGCGGTAGAGCACGACCGACGCCCCCTTCGCGGCGAAGCCGTACTTGTGGAGATCGGCCGACATCGAGGTGACGCCGGGGACGCGGAAGTCGAACCTCGGCAGCGGGTGGCCGAGTCGCTCCACGAACGGCAGGAGGAAGCCGCCGACGCACGCATCGACGTGCAGCGGCACGCCGCGGTCGGCGGCGAGAGCGCCGATGGCCTCGATGGGGTCGACGACGCCGTGCGGGTACTGCGGCGCCGACGCGACGAGCAGCGCGGTGCGCGAGCCCATGAGCGAGCGCAGCGCGTCGGCGTCGGCGCGCTGATCGGCGCCGACCGGGGCGTAGCGGATGCGCAGGCCGAAGTAGTGCGCGGCCTTCTCGAACGCGACGTGCGCGGTGCGCGGCGCGACGATCTCGGGGCGCCGCACCCAGGGTCGCCGCGAGCGGAAGCGGTCGCGCGCGGCCTTGACGGCCATGAGGATCGACTCGGTGCCGCCGGTCGTCAGCGTGCCGACGGTGTCGGGGCCACCGTGCAGCAGCGTCGCGGTCATCTGCACGATGTCCGACTCGAGCTTGCGCAGGCTGCGGAACGCCATCGGGTTGAGCGCGTTCTCGCTGAAGAACGTCTCGTGCGCGCGCCGCAGCAGGTCGCGGTGCTCGTCGCTCGCGTGGTAGACGAGGCTGAAGACGCGCCCGCCGCGCCAGTCGGCGTCGCCGTCGTGCAGCGCGCGCAGCGAGGCGATGACGTCGTCGGGGGCGCGACCGGTCGTCGGGATGGCGGCGCGCGCGCTCACGGCGACACCACTTCGCCGAAGTTCCACTCGATGGCCGGGCGACCCCCGCGGAACGGTGCGCCCAGCCCGCGCTCGGCGGCGCGGCGCACGTTGGCGTCGCCGAGGCGCGCCTCGCGGTAGTCGCGCCTCGCGCCGTCGCGGTCGCCCAGAAGGTCACGCGCTCGGCCGCGCCAGAGGTGGAAGCCCGCGAGGCGTTCGGCGTCCGGGTGGCCGCACGCGATGGCGGCGGCGAGGCACGCCTCGGCGCGCCGTGGGTCGTCGGCGCCGAGCGCGAGCAGACCGGCGACGAAGTGGTAGACGGGCTGCCCCGGCTCGACGGCGCGCGCGGTGTCGAGGTGCGCGCGCGCGCGCGGGACGTCGGCGTCGTGGAAGTGGGCCTCGTAGCCCTCGCGGTACGCGTCGAAGGCGCGCCGCGCCGGCTCGGTGCTGCGTCGCTCGCCGCCGTGCAGCGCCGGCTCGCCCGCGAGCGGCGCGCGCGTGGTGAGGTCGAACGCGACGTAGGGGTGGCTCGACACCGGCGCGCGCCCCGTCGCGACGTGGACGACGCCGCGCCCCGCGTCGAAGACGACCGAGGCCACGGTCGAGAGCACGGCGATCGAGCTGCGCAGTCGGCAGGCGGGGTCGCCCGCGTCGCCGAGGAACGAGGCGATGGCGTCGGCGTCGATGCTCCCGCGCGCCTGCTCGAGCATCGCGCGGCCGCGCAGGTAGCGCGAGACGTTGTGGCGCCAGTAGGTCGGGTAGAAGTGGTGCTCGATGCCGTCGAGGCGCCGGTCGAGGAAGAGGTTGCTGTAGGCGAACACGTCCCCCTCGGCGACGAACGACGCGCGTCGCCGCGAGGTCACCTCGTAGCAGAGCAGCGCCGACTCGCGCGCCGAGGTCACGACGTACGTCCAGGCGCCGTTGGGCACGTGATCGTCGAGGATGCGCCGGGCGTCGTCGAGCGTGCGCGCGTGGCGCATCACCTGGTCGCCGACGATGCCCACCGGCAGCCCTCCGAGGTCGAGCTCGCCGCAGGCCATGTGCTGGTGCACGACGAGGGTGAGCCCCGCCGCGTTCATCGCGGTGATGCCGCCGAGCAGGACGCCGGCCGCCGTGATCGAGACGTAGGGCTGGCCGTCCTTCGGGTCGTGGAAGGCGACGACCTGCTCTCGGTCCCACGAGCCGACGCCCTGGTAGTCGAAGTTGCGCCCGTGCAGCACGCGCCCGTGCGTCGTCGCGGCGCCCCACGCGGCCAGCGAGGTGCAGCCGTAGAGCGGCACGCTGAGCCGCGGGGCCACGGCCGGGCCCGCGAGCTGCTGGAAGCGGGTGACGGCCCAGAGGTACGTCTCGGGCATCGTGACCGCTCGCAGCAGCTCGCCCCGGTCGAGCCGCGCGCCGTCGGCGAGCCCGTCGAGCGCGCGGCGCACGTGCGCGGGCATCTGTCGGGCGATGACGCGCCCGACGGTGTGGCCGAGCGCGGCGCCGATGGCGCGCGCGAGCGGGACGCCGGCCGAGCCGAGCACGCCGCTCGCGGCGAGCTTCTCGAGGTAGCGCGCGAAGTGCGGCACCGGTCCGCGGCGCACCGCCTCGCGCAGGAGCGTGCCGTGCTGGTGGCCCATCTCGTAGTCGTCGCCCGCGAGTCGCACGACGTGCAGGCCGGCGTGCCGCTCGTACGAGGGTTGCTCGTGCGGGGGGGCGTCGGGGCGGGGGAGGGCTTCGAGGGTCACGCCGCGCATCGTACCCGGCCCGGCGGCGGCGCGCGCGGGTCGCTCGCGCGACGCTCGCCCCGAACGCCCCCGGTGGCGCTACGATGGCGCGCATGGGAGCTGCCATCACCTACTACGTGGGGGACGATCCGATGGGGTACGGAGGCGCCGACGAGGTCTCGGTCGAGCAGGCCAGGGCCTACGCCGAGGCGATCGCCGTCGAGATGCGCCGCGCGCTGCCGGCGTTCGACGTGCGCGTCGGGCACCCCGCGACGTACGCGCCGCTCGCGCCCGAGCAGTACCCGGCGCACGCGTTCGTGCAGCGCAACTGGCGGCGCATCCGCGCGGAGGTCAACGCCGCGCACGGCTGGGACGAGCAGTACGGCGGCACGCCGCGCAACGAGGAGCGCCGCTGCCTCTAGCGAGGCGTGGGCCTCAGCGCCCGAGCAGCTCGAGCACCTTGTCGGGGCGGTCGGTCTGCAGGATGTCGAGCCCCTTGGCGTAGAGGTCGGCGTAGCCGCCGAGCGAACCGCCGAAGCGCACCGAGATGTCGACGCCGAACACGTCGGTGAGCGACTTGGCGCCGACCGCGACCACCTTCGGCGTGAGCGCAGCGAAATCGGCGGCCGCGTCGAGCTCGACGACGAGCGGCGGGTGCGCGGCGAAGTGCGCGAGCTGAAGGTCGAGCGTCGCCGCGTCGGCGACGCGGATCATCGTCAGGAGCCTCGGCTCGAGGGCGAGCGCCTGGTCGATCTTCTCGACGCTGCTGGTGTCGAAGATCGCCCAGGTGAGCGTGTCGGTGTCGACGATGGCCTTGACCAGGAGGTCGACGCGGTCGGTCTTGTTCGCGTCGATGAGGACGTAGGCGCCGCCGCGCGCGGCGGTGAGGATCTGCTCGATGGTCGGCACGCGCTCGCAGGCGAACTCGCCGGGGAAGGTGGACGAGCGGAGCGTGAGCGCCTGCACCTCGGCGAGGGTCATCTCCGACACGGTGCCGGTGCCCGTCGTCGTGCGATCGACGGTGGTGTCGTGGAGGTTGACCAGGCGTCCGTCCTTCGTCGGACGGGGGTCGGTCTCGACGATGTCGACCCCGTACGCGATGGCGGCGCGCACGGCCGCGACGGTGTCCTCGGGGGCGAGCACGCCGAGCTGGCCCCCCGCGCCGCGGTGCGCCGAGACGAGCGGCACGCGGCACTGCGCGTCGCGCAGACAGCCGATCGGGACGGGGTTGCTGCGGGCGGGGACGGCGGTCGCCCGGCAGTCCCAGAGGCTCGGATCGAGGGATTTCCCCCCCTCGCCGTCGGTCAGCGCGTCGCCCGCGGCGAGCGCGTCGGCGCCGGCGTCGAGCGCGGGAGCCTCCGCGGGGGGCGTGGCGTCGTCGCCGCTGCAAGCGGCGGCCGAGGCGGCCGCGCACAGCGCCAGGAGACTCGGGACGAGGTGGCGCAGGTGCATGTGGGTCGCGCGACGATAGCCCGAGCGGGCTCGTGGCCGCCACGGGCCTCCGGGTTCGACGCGAGCGCGCCGCGCGCGCTACCATTCGAAGACACGCATGGAGCCCAAGACGCAGGTCGAGATCCAGCTCGGGCACATGTGCAACAACCGCTGCGTCTTCTGCGTCAGCGGCCAGCAGACGGCCCAGGGGCGCGCGCGCCCGATGCCCGTCGCGCCCTTCCTCGAGGAGATCACGCGCGCGTTCGAGGCCGGGCACCGCAAGCTCACGCTGCTCGGCGGCGAACCGACGCTGCAGCCCTTCTTCCTCGACGTCGTGCGGCACGCGGTCGCCCTCGGCTACGAGGAGATCGTGCTCTTCACCAACGGCGTGAAGACGGCGCGCGAGGCGGTCATCGACGAGATCCTCGCGACGGGCGGCAACTTCACCTGGCGCATCTCGATCCAGGGCGCGACGAAGGAGGCCCACGAGGCGACGACGCTGAAGGACGGCTCGTTCGACCGCATCGTGCGCTCGATGGATCTCCTCCACGCGAAGGGGGAGCGGCTCACGGTCAACATGTGCGTCGTGCAGTCCAACTTCGCGTCGGTCGACGTGTTCCCCGCGCTGCTGCTCTCGCGCGGCGTCACGCAGCTGCACCTCGACATGGTGCGCCCCTCGGACGCGGGCGAGCGCACCGAGGCCGAGCTGCGCGCGATGATCCCGCGCTACACCGACATGGTCCCCGCGCTCGAGCGCATGATCGCGGGCTTCCCGGCGGGCTACGACGTCAACGTCGGCAACCTGCCCTACTGCGTGGCGCCGCACCTCGCGCCCTACATCCACCACGACGGCGAGCGCACGTACACCATCGCCATCGACGGCGAGCGGGAGATCTCGAAGCCGTGGGACAAGTACCTCGTCAAGCGGCGCGACAAGGCGAAGCCCGCGTCGTGCTCGGCGTGCCTGTTCGAGAGCCGCTGCAGCGGCGTCTTCGAGGCCTACAAGC
>CAITLX010000075.1 GCA_903893335.1 uncultured delta proteobacterium
AGCAGCACGACGATCGATGACACGCTAGCTGTATACTGCGGTGGTTCGTGCACCAGGATGCAAAATGTAGGTGCCAAGCCAGCTGGCAATGGCAAGTGGGGCCAGTCGGACCTTGCTGGCAATGGGGGGGAGTGGACGCTGGATTGGTATGCGGTGTATCCGGGTGTAAGCACGAACTATACCCATGTTGCGGGACCCTCGGGCCGGGTGCTCCGGGGTGGCTGCTTCGCCAACGGTGCGTCGATCCTGCTCGCCTCGACCCGCAGCGGCGAAGACCCGTCGTCCCGCTACTACTACTTCGGGGGCCGGTGCTCGAGGACTCCCTAACAGAATGCGGCACGTTAATTGCTTAGAAGTGCGCTCCGCGAACACCTGATCACTGATCCCTGAAACCCTGATCCGCCGTCAGGCGGGTCCGAAAGCAGCGAGCGCGGCAGTCGGACGACAGCGCAGGCCGAGAAGCCGCGCGAAGCGCGGCCGGCACAAAGGCAGCGAGAGGAATCCGGCGTCGGGCGGGGGTCACTGTGCCCGGTTCGTCGCGGGGTGCTGAGGCCAGCCGCGGCGGGCTCTGTCCCGGCAGCCCTGGGCGCCCCTTCTCGAACCCCGCGCCGCCCGGCGGTGTCCAGGCGCGGCGAGCCGGGCGGGGTCATGCGCCCCGTGCGGCACTCCCCCCAATTGACCCTCCCGCGCCCGACCTGCTAGCGGTGGGCCCATGCGCATATCGCTCGCCCTCGGGTCGTTCGCCTCCCTCTCGCTGCTCGCCTCGCTCGGTTGCTCGAGCGCCGACGACGTCACCCCGCCCGACGCGGGCACCTTCGACGCGGGCACGTTCGACGCCGCGAGCGACGTGGCCACCGACGTCGTCGCCGAGGACCACGCCGCCGAGGCCGAGGCGTGCGCCCCGACCGCGTACGACTGCCAGAGGCTCTTCGTCGAGCCCCCGGTCGATGCCGGCGCGGGCGACGACGCGCAGGCGCCCGCGATGCCGGGCGTCGTGCTCGACGCCAACGCGGGCACCGTCACCCTCACGCTCGCCTCGGGCGCCCCGGCGATCGCGTCGGCCACCGCGACCGTCTCGTACATCTCGACGAGCGACTGGACCCAGTGCGTGACACCGGCCTTCGGCGACGTGACGCTGCACGCGACCGGCTCGACGCTCGTCGCGCAGCTTCCCGGTGACGGCGGCGCGCTGCCCGAGGACTTCGCCGGGTGGTGCGGCTCGGTGCACCTGACCGACGGCTGCGGCGTCGTGACCGACGTGCCCTTCTTCGACGCGACGCTGCCCGACCTCGACCTCGGCGGCGTGCAGTGCGCGGGGCCCTGCGGGCCCGATCAGTGGAAGGCCGCCGTCACCGGCATCTGCGGCGCGTGCCCCCTGCCTGCGACGCTGCAGTGCGCCGACGTGCAGAACCCGACCTCGACCGGTATGGACTTCACGTTCGGCGCGGGGGCCAACGGGCCGGTCTTCTCGGCTCCCACGATGACGTTCGCGTACATGACGAACGCCGACGACGCGGCGTGCTCGGGCAGCGTGTCGGTCGCGCTGAGCGCCGCGGCTGGCGGCACCTTCGCCGGCACGATGCCCGCGCACCCCGCCGACTGGTTCGCCTGGTGCCGCGGCAACCTGCACTTCACCACCGGCTGCGCGCAGTCGTTCGACGTCGAGCTCGTCGTCCTCGACGACGGCACCACGATCTGGTGGGGCACGGCCTGCTCGGACTGACCGGGCGACGCCGTCGGTTCGCCGCGCACGCCCAGCGTGACGTCGCGAGCGGCGTTCGGTAGAAAGGAGCGCGTCTGGGTTCGCGTGACGCCTTCGGGCTGCGCGCGAAGCGGGGAGGGGCCGTGGGGGGGAAGTGCAACCCACGGAGGAGTTCCCACATGAAGAAGCTCACGGCCCTGCTGGTCGCCCTCGCGGCGATCGGCTTCCCCCTCGTCGTCGCCGCCCAGCGCCCGACCCCCGCACGCCCCTCGACCGGCGCCCGCCCGCAGCCGGCCGCGTCGGGTCGCCCCGTCGTCGCCGCATCGTCCGCCTCGGCGCCCGCGGCCTCCTCGGCGGCGCCGCCTGCTGCGCCGAGCGCCGCGCCTGCCCCCACCGCGTCGGCCGAGCACGCCGAGCAGCCGACCTACGCGCAGTGCCTGAAGGCCTGCGTCGACGCGCACGTCGCGGGCACCCTCGACGCCGCGGGCGCCAAGGCCTGCTCGAAGGCCTGCTCGGCGAACTACGGCACCCACTGACCGGCGAGGCACCACCATGCGAAGCCTGACCCTCACCGCTCTCCTCCTGGCCGCGCTCGGCGCGTCCACCGCTGCGTCGCCCGCTGCGGCGCAGACCCCCGGCACGCCGGCTGCGGCGCCCGCCAAGGCCATCGCGCCGCTCACCCCCGTCGTCGCGCGCGTGCTCGGCGGCGAGCAGGACGACCTCGCGAGCAGCCTGCTGGTCGCCCCCGACGGCGCGACCTACCTCGTCGGCGAGACCAAGAGCTTCTCCGACAAGACGTACGGCGATCTCCTCGTCACCAAGCTCGCGCCCGACGGCTCGCTCGCCTGGGCGCGCACCTTCGGCGGAGCCGCCGACGAGCGGCTCCCCGCGTACCTCGACGGCCGGCACGGCGGCGCCTCGCGCGCAGCCGCGCTCGGGCCCGACGGGAGCGTCTACGTCGTCGGCCGCAGCCAGGCCACCGGCTCGAAGGAGCCCTGGGCCGCGGTCGTGCTCAAGGTCACCGCCGCCGGCGAGCTCGCATGGTCGAAGGTGTGGCGCCCGGACTGGGCCAACATGGCGAAGAACGCCGCGTCGGCCAGCGCGGTCACCGTCGCGGGCGACCGCGTGTACGTCGTCGGCAGCACCGGCGCCGGGCAGACGGGCGAGGAGGGCATGGTCTTCCTCGCGAGCTACGACGCCGCGAGCGGCGAGCCGAAGGGCGTCGTCGCCATCGACCCGAGCCCGACCTACAACGACCGGGCGTTCTCGGTCGTCGCCGACGCGGCCTCGCACGCCGTGTGGGTGTCGGGCTGGAACGGCAAGACCAACCGTGGCGCGCTCACGCGCTTCTCGACCGACGGCGACAAGCTCGCGCTCGCGTGGACGCGCCGCGTGCCGCTCGCGAACACGGGCAGCACCGTGTGCGATCTCGACCGCGACGCGCAGGGCAACCTCTACCTCGCCGCCGACGTGCACGGCGCGAGCAACTGGATCGAGCTCGCCAAGCTCACCGCCGACGGCGGCTTCGTCTGGGCGCGCCGCTACAACGCCGGAGCGACCGGCGACGTGAACAACACGCGCACCGTGCGCGTGCTCGGCGGCAAGCTCGTGGTCGGCGGCCGCGTCGGGCTCGGCGGCACGCAGACGCACGCCGACCGGAAGTTCGGCGACAGCCTGCTGCTCGTCTACGGCCTCGACGGCGCGCTCGAGCGCGAGCTGTACCACTTCACCGGCACCGCCCAGGACGTCGTCGCGATGGACGCGGTGACGAGCGTCGGCGCGCGGGGCAAGACGCTCTACGCGGCGGGCTACCTCTGGCCCTACGCGCAGAACCACGTCGGCGAGTGGCGCGACCCGAACGGCTACGCCGTCTCGCACCCGTCGGGCGACGGCAACGCGAGCGACTGGCAGCTCGACGACGTGGCCGGGGTCAAGACGCTCGACCTCGCCAAGGCGCTGCCCAAGGCCGGCGCGTCGCTGACCGGGCTCGCGTGGAAGGACGTGACCGCCGCCGTCGGCATCGGCACGCCGAAGGAGCAGAGCACCAAGGGCCACCAGACCCAGCTCTACCTGTTCGCGTTCGACGGCCTGCTCTGACGGCTGCCACCCCACGCCGATGCCGCCTCCAGGGTGCACCGGCGTGGGTTCGTCGGGCTGCGCGCGCGACCGCCCGGCGCCCGGGGCGCTCCCGTGAGGCGGCGTGGTACACGTCCCGCGGAGGCCGGCGAGCGTGCCGTGCCGCGTGACGGAGCCACCATGCGACACCGACTCTTCAGCGTCCCCGCGCTCGCCCTCACCCTGCTGTCGGCCTGCTCGTCGAGCGACTCGTCGCCTCCGGCGGGCTCCGGCGGCGCGCTCGACGACGACGCGGCGATCCCCGAGGACGCGGCGACCGGCGACGACGCCGCCTTGCAGGCGCCCCAGCTCGACCAGCTCATGAAGATGGCGGGCGCGCTGCACGTCTTCTGGACGAACGCGCAGCCCGACTGCGACAGCGTGCGCCTCGAGCGCTCGACCGACGCCGCCGCGTGGGCCGAGCGCTTCACGCTGCCGGGCACCGCCGACAACAAGATGGACGCGACGGCGACGGCGAACGTCACCTACACGTTTCGGCTGCGGTGCGAGAAGGGGGGCGCGTTCTCGGAGTACTCGAACGAGCTCTCGATGAACCCGACGCAATGAGCCGCGCGGCGAGGCTCGGCTCCCGACGGCGAGCCGTCGCCCCCTAGACCTCGGCCTCGGCGAGCGCGAGGCGGTAGCCGACCCCGCGCACCGTCTGGATGAGCGCGCCGGCGACGCCGAGCTTCTCGCGCAGGCGCTTGACGTGGGTGTCGACCGTGCGCGTCTCGACGCTGAGGTAGAGCCCCCACACGTCTTGCAGCAGCTGCTCGCGCGTCTGCACGCGCTCCTTGCGGGCGACGAGCGTCGCGAGCAGCTTGAACTCGAGCGCGGTGAGCACGACCTCGCGGTCTTCGACGTGGGCGCGGTGCGCGGCGAGATCGAGCGTCAGCGGGCCGATGCGCAGCGGCTCGTCGGTGACGCCCGCCTCGCCCCGGCGCAGCACGGCGCGCACGCGCAGCAGAAGCTCGCGCACGCTGAAGGGCTTGACCACGTAGTCGTCGGCGCCGATCTCGAAGCCGACGACGCGGTCGACCTCCTCGCCGCGCGCGGTCAGCATGACGACGGGGATGGAGCGCGTCTTCGGGTCGCTCTTGAGCTTGCGGCACACCTCGCCCCCTTGCAGATCGGGCAGCATGAGGTCGAGCAGCACGAGGTGGGGGCCGCGCGTCTGGGCGAGGCGCAGCGCGTCGCGGCCGGTCGCGGCGGTGAGCACCTCGAAGCCGGCCTGACGGAAATTGTACGCGAGCGTGGCGACGAGATCGGGTTCGTCGTCGACGATGAGGATGCGCGCGGGGCCTTGCACGCTTGCCATGGTGCGGGGCGACGGTGACAGGATCGTGGCGGTGCGGCAACCGCGGCGTGCGCGCAGGGCCCGAACAGGCCGTCACCTCGACGTCACACGCGCGCCACGCAGCCACCACGCGCGGAGCCTTGGATGTGCCCCGCGATGAACGAAGCCGCCCAGCACCCGAAGATGCGCACGCGCAACGTGAGCGTGGCCTACGGGGGGAGCCCTGCGGTCGTCGACGTGTCGCTCGACGTCGCCCCCTGCGAGGTGCTCGCGCTGGTGGGGCCGAGCGGCTGCGGCAAGAGCACGTTCCTGCGCACGCTCAACCGCATGAACGACGAGGTGGACGGCGCCCGCATCACCGGCAGCGTCTGGCTCGAGTCCGACGATCTGTACGGCCTGGACGTCGACCCGGTCGAGGTGCGCCGCCGCGTCGGCATGGTGTTCCAGCGCCCCAACCCGTTCCCCAAGAGCATCTTCGACAACGTGGCGTTCGGGCTGCGCGTCGCGGGCGTGCGCGAGCGGCGCACGCTCGCCGAGCGGGTCGAGCGCGCGCTGCGCCAGTCGGGCCTGTGGGACGAGGTGAAGGACCGCCTCACCGCCCCCGCCCTCGCGCTCTCGGGCGGCCAGCAGCAGCGGCTCTGCGTCGCGCGCGCGCTCGCGGTCGAGCCCGAGGTGCTGCTGATGGACGAGCCGGCCAGCGCGCTCGACCCGGTCGCCACCGCGCGGCTCGAGGACCTCATCGCGGAGCTTCGCAGCTCGCTGACGCTCGTCGTGGTGACGCACAACCTCCAGCAGGCCGCGCGCATCTCGCAGACGACGGCGTTCTTCTCGCGCGGCCGCCTCGTCGAGATGGGCGCGACGCGCGAGATGTTCACCCGCCCCCGCGAGCGCGAGACCGAGGACTACCTCACCGGCCGCTTCGGCTGAGCCCCAGGCCAGCCCCGCGCTTGGAGCGCGCCCCCGCCAGCCCCGCCTTGAAAGGCGAGGCTGGCCGTTGACCCCGCCCGGCTCAGCGTCGGCCGCGGGCGCGGCTGCGCAGCACGATGGCGGCGGAGCTTGCGGCGAGCGTCACCGCCAGCAGCATGAGCACGGTGGCGCCGAGCAGAGGGCGCGTGCGCGCCGGGTCGGGCGACTGCGTGGCCAGCACGTACGCGTGGTAGCCGAGGCTCATGAACGGGTCGGCCGGCGACGTCGGCAGCGACGGCAGGTAGTAGGCGACGCCGGTGAAGAGGATGGGCGCGACCTCGCCCGCGCCGCGGCCGATCGCCAGCACGGTGCCCGTCATGATGCCGGGCAGCGCCTCGGGGATGAGCACGCGCACGATCGTCTGCCAGCGCGTCGCGCCGAGCGCGAGGCTCGCGTCGAGCAGGTCGCGCGGCACCGTGCGCATCGCCTGCTCGGCCGACACGACCACCACCGGCAGCGTGAGCAGCGCGAGCGTGAGCGCCGACCAGACGAGCGCCGGCTTGCCCCACACCGGGCCCGCCGTCTGCAGCACGGCGTCCATGCGCTTGCCGACGACCGAGACGAAGAAGCCGAGGCCGAACAGGCCGAACACCACCGCGGGCACCGCCGCGAGGTTGGCGACCGCGACGCGCACGAGCGTCGCGCGCCGGCTCGCCTTCGGCACGTAGGCGACGAGCCACACGGCCGTCGCCACGCCCGCGGGCACCGCGACCACCGTCATGCCGAGCGTGAGCAGCGCGGTGCCGACGATCGCGGGCAGCACGCCTCCGGCGCGCATGCCGTCGCGCGGGGGCTGCGAGAGGAACGTCCAGGTCAGCGCCGAGCCGCCGCTCGTCACGGCGTCGCCGAGCACGAGCACCAGCAGCGCCACGAGCACGAGCGTGGCCGACGCCCCCGCGACCCACAGGGCGCGCTCGCCCGTCCGGGACCGACGCTTGCGCGTCATGAGCCCGTCCCGAGCTTGCGGCGCATGTGGCGCATGGCCGCGTCGCTCGCGACGTTGACCCCGAGGCTGACGACGACGAGCATCGCGCCGAGCACGAAGAGCACGTGCCAGTGGGCGCTGCCCACGGTGACCTCGCCGAGCTCCTGAGCGATGGTGGCGGTGACGGTGCGGGTCGACAGGCCGAGGTCGGTGTCGAAGATCGCGGCGTTGCCCGAGGCGAGCAGCACGATCATCGTCTCGCCGAGCGCGCGCGCGGCGCCGAGCGCGATGCCCGCGAGGATGCCCGGCGACGCGGCGGGCAGCACGATGCCGAGCGCGACGTGGCGCCGGTCGGCCCCGAGCGCGCGCCCCGCGGCGCGGTACGAGTCGGGCACCGCGCGCAGGGCGTCCTCGGCGACGGTGAACACGAGCGGCGCCACCGCGAGCGAGAGCGCGAGGCCGGCGACCAGCGCGTTGAGCCGGTGCGGCGTGTGCGCGGCCCTCTGCACCCACGAGGCGAGCACCGAGAGGGCGAAGACGCCGACGACGACCGAGGGCACGCCCGCGAGCAGCTCGACGACGATCTTCACGGGCTGGCGCGCGCGGGCGGGGGCGAACTCCGACACCCACAGCGCGGCCATCACGGCGACGGGCGTCGCCACGAGCAGCGCGACGAGCGTCACCTTGAGGCTGCCGAGCAGCAGCGGCAGGAGGTTGAGCTTCGGCGGCTCGGCGACCGGCTGCCAGACGAACTGCCACGCGCCGTCGGCTGCGGCCGTGGGCGAGAAGAGTGAGCCGGCCGGCACCTCGAGCGCGAGCGCCGCGTCGGCGAACAGCGGCACGGCCTCGCGCAGCACGAAGAAGAGCACGGCCCCCACGGCTGCGACCGCGCCGTACGCGGTCACGCGCACGAGCCCCTCGGCGAGCCGCTCGAGCGGCCGAGGGCGCCGGGCGAGCGACGCCCGCGGCCGCGCCGTGGCGGGGGCCACGGCGAGCGGCAGCGGGTGCACGGTGGGCTCGGCGTCCAAGGGGGGTCAGCGCTTGGGGACGGGGAAGTAGCCGACGTCGTCGATGACCTTCTGGCCCTCGGGCCCCTTCACCCACGCGACGAACGAGGCGGCCTCGCCGGTCGGCGCGCCCGCCGTGTAGAAGAAGAGCGAGCGGGCGAGCGGGTAGCTGCCGTCGAGGGCCGTCTCGCGAGACGGCGCGACGGGCGTGGAGGCGTCGTCCTTGCGCACGGGCACGGCGCGCACGCCGGCGAGGTAGGCGATGCCGCCGTAGCCGATGCCGGCCTTGTCGGACCCGACGGCGCTGGCGACGGCGGCGGTGCCGGCGAGCGTCTGCACGGCGGAGGCGAAGTCCTTGTTCGCGAGGACGTGCTCCTTGAAGTAGCCGTAGGTGCCCGAGTTGTTCTCGCGGCCGTAGAGGATGATCGGCGCGTCGCTGCCGCCGAGGTCGGACCACTTCTTGGTCTCGCCCACGTAGATCTTCGCGAGCTGAGCGAGCGTGAGCGACGCGATGGGGTTGGACGCGTGGACGTAGACGGCGAGCGCGTCGAGCGCGACGGGCGTCTCGATGGCGTCGGCGTTGCGCGCGGCCTTCACCTTCGCCTTCTCCTCGGGCTTCATCGGGCGGCTCGACTGGCAGACGTCGGTGGCGCCGTTGGTGAGCGCGGCGATGCCCGTGCCCGAGCCGCCGCCGGTGATCTGCACCGAGGCGCCGGGGTGCGACGCGCCGTAGGCCTCGGCCCAGCGCTGGCCGAGGATGACCATGGTGTCGGAGCCCTTGATGGTGACCGAGCGCGACACCTTCGCGCTGGGGGCGGCGCTCGGAGCGGCTCCGGGCTCGGAGGGGCGCGAGCAGGCGGCGAGGAGCGTGAGCCCGACGAGGGCGGCGCGACGCGAGAGGGCGTTGTGGTCGTTCATGAGGGCGCAGCGTCGCTTCGCCCGGTGACGAACGCGTGACGCGCACGCGCCACCGAGGAAAACCCAAGCTGTCACGCCTTCGTCACCCGCGGCGCGCTAGCTTGTCCCGCTTGGCAGGTCCCTTGAAGCTCGGCATCCGCGGAAAGCTCTTCTTCCTCTCGCTGGCGATGCTGGCGGTGGCGGTGCTCGTCCTCGACGCGTACGTCTCGTCCGCGCTGCGTGCGTCCATCGAGGACCGCATGGCCGACGACCTTCACGTGCGCTGCCAGCTCGTGCGCGACGCCGCCGGCGGCGTGCCCGTGGCCGACGCGCCGGCCAAGGCGTCGGCGCTCGCGCGCACCGCGCTCGTGCGCGTGACGCTCATCGACCGCGAGGGGCGGGTCGTCGGCGACTCGGAGGTCGAGCCCGGCCAGCTCTCCGGGGTGGAGAACCACCGCGACCGCCCCGAGGTGCGCGAGGCGCTCGCCGAGGGCTCGGGCGTCGCGCACCGCGCGAGCTCGACCATCCACCACCCGCTGCTCTACGTCGCCGAGCGCGTCGACGTGCCCGGCCCCATCGCGGTGGTGCGCCTCGCGGTCTCGCTCGCGCCGGTCGAGGCCGCCGTGGGGCGCGCGCGCCACCTGCTCGCGGTCGGCACGGCCATCGCCATCGTGGTCGCGGCGGCCCTCTCGAGCCTGGGCGCGCACCTCGTCACGCGCCCGCTGCGCGAGCTGCGCGACGCGGCGGCGGCGATGACCGGCGACCTCGCGGTGCGCACGCGCGTGCGCTCGGACGACGAGGCAGGCGCGCTCGGCACCGCGCTCGACCAGCTCGCCGACAACCTCTCGCGCTCGCTCGAGCGCCTCGCGCGCGAGCGCGACCGCCTCGGCGCCGTGCTCGAGACGATGGACGACGGCGTGCTGGTGACGGCCGCCGACGGCACGATCGTGCTGGCCAACGCGGCGGTGCGCGACCTGCTCGGCGCGCGCGACGTGCTCGACGGGCGCACCCCGCTCGAGGTCGCGCGCAGCGCCGAGCTGGCCGAGCTTCTCGACGACGTCGCGCGCACGCGCGCCGCCGCGAGCCGCGAGATCGAGACCGCGACGCCGGTCGCGCGCCGCCTGCGGGTGCGCGCGACGCCGCTCGCGGGCGACGGCGCGCCGGGGGTCGTCGCGGTGCTCTCCGACGTCACCGAGCTGCGTCGCCTCGAGACGATGCGCCGCGACTTCGTGGCCAACGTCTCGCACGAGCTGCGCACGCCCATTGCGGCGATCCGCGCCGCCGCCGAGACGCTCGAGGGGGGCGCGCTCGCCGACCCCGACGCCGCGCGCGACTTCGTCGCCATCGTCGCGCGCCACGGCGCGCGCCTGCACCAGCTCGTCGAGGACCTGCTCGACCTCAGCCGCATCGAGGCCCAGCGCCTCGAGCTGCGCCTCGAGCCGGTCACGGCGGTCGCCGCGCTCGACCACGTCGTCGCGCTCAACGCGCTCGCCGCCGAGCGCCACCGCGTCGTGCTGCGGCGCGGCGCGTGCCCCGAGTCGGCCCTGGTGCGCGCCGACCGGCGCGCGCTCGACCAGGTGCTCGGCAACCTCATCGACAACGCCGTGAAGTACGGCGGCGTCGGCTGCGCCATCACGCTCGGCGCCAGCGTCGTCGGCGACGACGTCGCCCTCTCGGTCGCCGACACGGGGCCGGGCATCGCGCCCGAGCACCTGCCGCGCCTGTTCGAGCGCTTCTACCGCGTCGACCGCGGCCGCTCGCGCGACGTCGGCGGCACCGGCCTCGGCCTCGCCATCGTCAAGCACCTCGCCGAGGCGATGGGTGGGCGCGTCTCGGTCACCAGCGCCGTGGGCGCGGGCACCACCTTCATCGTCCACCTGCCGTCCGCGCGCCTCGCGCCAGCCCTGGAGGCCTCCGATGCCCAGCATGCACACAAGCCGTGAGTTCGAGTCCGAGCTGCGCGAGCTGCGCGGCCACCTGCTCGCGATGGGGGCGCGGTGCGAGCGCATCGTGCGCGTGGCGCTCGAGGTCTTCGCCTCGGGCGAGCTCGAGCGCGAGGGGGAGGTGCGCGCGATCGACGCGCGCATCGACCGCGACCAGATGGAGATCGACGCGATGGCGCTGCGCATCCTCGCGCTGCGCCAGCCGGTCGCCCACGATCTGCGCCTGCTCGCCACGACGTTCAAGCTCGTGACCGACCTCGAGCGCATCGGCGACGAGGCGGTCAACATCACCGAGCGCGCCGGCGAGGTCGAGCGCGACGCGACGCCCTTCCCCCAGCCGCACCTCGCCACCATGGGCATGCTCACCCAGCAGATGCTGCGCGACGCGCTCGACGCCTTCGTCGACGCCGACGCGGCGCGCGCCGAGCGGGTGCTCGCCGCCGACGACGACGTCGACGCGCTCTACGGCCGAACCCGCCGCGAGACGGTCGAGCTGCTCGCCGAGGCGCCCGCCCGGCTGCGCACGGGCATGGCCGTCGTGGCCGCCGCCAAGTGCCTCGAGCGCATCGCCGACCACGCCACCAACGTCGCCGAGGAGGTCATTTTCATGGTCCGAGGCGACGACGTTCGGCACGGCGGCGGGCAGCCGCAAGCCGAGCGGCCTTGATCCCGAGCGCGACCTCTGGAAAGGTCCGCGCCCCACGAAGGAGCCAACATGGGCAACCACGACCGTCGTAACTCGATGAAGATGCGCCGCCGCAAGGCGCAGGCGAAGAAGAAGATCCGCGATCAGAAGGTGAATCCGCCGAAGAAGCCGGCCGCCGCAGCGAAGGCCAAGAAGCCGGCCAAGAAGGCCGTCGCGGCCCCCGCGAGCGAGTGACGCTGGGCGCCCCGGGCGAACAGGCCCGGGGCGCGAGCGTGCTCTTCGACGCCCCGCGGCTCGCAGGGCGGCGCGTCGCGGCGTGTCCGGCGAGCAGAATCGACTACCCCAGCCCGCTCCCCGCGGTGACCCGCGCCTGGCCCCTGGGGGCCGGTCGCCGGGCTCAGTCGTCGAGACCGTGCCGAGCGGTTCGCCGGGCTCAGTCCTCGATGATGACGGTGCCGAGCTGCTCGCCCTTGCAGACGCGCATGATGTTGCCGCGCTCGGTGAGCTTGAAGACGCGGATGGGCATGCGGTTCTCGCGGCAGAGCGTGACCGCGGTCGAGTCCATCACGCCGATGCGATCGGCGAGGAACCGGCTGAAGGTGACCTGCGCGTACATCTTCGCGTCCGGGTGGCGCGCCGGGTCGCGGTCGTAGATGCCGTTGACCTTCGTCGCCTTGAAGAGCGCGTCGGCGTGGATCTCCATCGCGCGCAGCGCGGCGGCGGTGTCGGTCGAGAAGTAGGGGTTGCCCGTGCCGGCCGCGAAGATGACGATGCGCCCCTTCTCGAGGTGGCGCACGGCGCGCCGGCGGATGTAGGGCTCGGCGACCTGGCGGATCTCGAGGGCCGACATGACGCGCGTCGGCACGTTCTTCTTCTCGAGCGAGTCTTGCAGCGCGAGGCCGTTCATCACGGTCGCGAGCATGCCCATGTAGTCGCTCTGCGAGCGGTCCATGCCGGCGCTCGCGCCCTTGAGGCCGCGGAAGATGTTGCCGCCGCCGACCACGATGCCGATCTGCACGCCCGCGGCGTGCACCTCGGCCAGCTCGCTGGCCAGCGTGCTGAGCACCTCGGGCATGATGCCGAAGCCCCCGTCGACGCCGCAGAGCGCCTCGCCGCTCAGCTTGAGCAGCACGCGGCTGTACTGCAGCCCGGGCACGAGCGGAGGAGGAGGGAAGATCGACTCGTCGGCTGCGGGCTTCACGGGGCACTCGGTAGCCCCGGCCCAGGGACGGGTCAACCGCCCGCCGCCCGCGGCGCCCCAGGCGCGTCGGCGGCGCGCTGGCCAGGGCCGAGGTCGCGTAGTATGTCGCCCCCGATGCGTTCCTCGGCTTCGAAGGTCCCTGCGGCGCGCCTCGCGCGCGCGCTCGTGCTCGTGGCCCTCGGCGCGGCCGCGGTCGCGTGCAACCCCAAGGCGCTCGACACCTCGCACCGCGGTGACGCGGGCGTGGCCGGCGGGCTCTCGCCCGAGCTCGCGTCGCGCGTGCTCGCGCGCGTGGGCGAGCGCACGATCACCCTCGGCGACTACGCCGCGACGCTCGAGCGCATGGACCCGTTCGATCGCCTTCGCTACCAGTCGGTCGAGCGCAAGCACGAACTGCTCGAGGAGATGATCGACGTCGAGCTGCTCGCGCAGGACGCGCGCACGCGCGGCCTCGACAAGGAGCCCGAGACGCAGGAGGCCATCCGGCAGATCCTCCGCGATTCGCTGCTCGCGCAGGCCAAGAAGGACCTCCCGCCGCCCGGCGACATCCCCGCCGACAAGGTCCGCGCGTTCTACGACGCCCACAAGGACGACTTCCGCGACCCGGCGCGGCGCCGCGTCGCGCACCTCGTCGTGAAGGACCGCGCCGCCGCCACGCGCCTGCTCGCCGAGGCGCGCAAGGCGACCCCGCTGCACTGGGGCGAGCTCGTCGCCAAGTCGTCGGTCGAGGCCGCGCCGAAGGGCGCCCCCGGCATCGCGCCGGAGATGGCGGGCGATCTCGGCTTCGTCAGCGCGCCGGGCGAGAAGAGCGGCGACAACCCGCGCGTCCCGCCCGCGGTGCGCGCGGCCATCTTCGAGATCGACGAGGTCGGGCACGTGCTCGACCGCGCGGTCGAGGTCGACGGCACGTTCCATGTTCTCCGCCTCACCGGCAAGGTCGACGCCCACGAGCGCAGCTTCGCCGAGGCCGAGCGCTCGATCCGCGTGCGCATCCTCCAGGACATGATCGCCGCGCGCGAGAAGCAGCTCGAGACGGAGCTGCGCGCAGCGTTCCCCGTGACCATCGACGACCAGGCGCTCTCCGCCGTCCAGGTGCCCGGCGCCCCCGCGCAGGCCGAGGAGGCGTCCGATGCAGGCGCCGCTCCCGCTCCATCGCAGCCCCACGGCGCGCACTGAGCGCCCCCGGCGCGGCCCCGCGTGGGCCGACCAGGTGCGGCGCGCCGTCACCACGGTCGCCGAGCTCGAGCGACGCCTCGTCCTGACGCCCGACGAGCGCGCCGGGGCGCTGCGCGCCGAGCGCGCGGGCCTGCCCCTCTCGATCACGCCGTACTACCTCGCGCTCGCCGATCGGCACGACCCCGCGTGCCCCATCCGGCGCCAGTGCGTGCCGCACCTCGACGAGAGCCTCGCCTCGCCCGGCGACCTCGACGACCCGCTCGGCGAGAAGGACCACGAGGTCGCGCCCGATCTGGTGCGCCGCTACCCCGACCGCGCGCTGCTGCTCGCGACCGACCGCTGCTCGGTCTACTGCCGCTTCTGCACGCGCTCGCGCATGGTGGGCGCCGGCGGCGGCGCGCGCTCGCTCGATCACCTCGCCTCGGCGTTCGCGTGGCTCGCGGAGCACCCCGAGGTGCGCGACGTCATCGTCAGCGGCGGCGACCCGCTGGTGATGGCCACCGAGCGCCTCGTGTCGATCGTCGCGCGGCTGCGCGCCATCCCGACGGTGGAGACGATCCGCCTCGCGACGCGCGCTCCGGTCACGCTCCCGCAGCGCGTCACCGCCGAGCTGGTGCGGGCGCTCCGGCCCCACCACCCCATCTGGGTGATGACGCACTTCAACCACCCCCGCGAGCTCACCGAGGCCGCGCGCCGAGCGTGCACGCGCCTGGTCGACGCCGGCTTCCCCGTGATGAACCAGACGGTGCTGCTCGCCGGCATCAACGACGACGCGACGACGCTCGAGGCGCTGCTGCGCGGCCTGGTGCGTTGGCGCGTGCGCCCCTACTACCTGTTGCAGGCCGACCCGGTGCGCGGCACCGGGCACCTGCGCACGCCCCTCGGCAGGGGCATCGAGCTGCTCGAGGCGCTGCAAGGGCGCCTGACGGGCATCGCGCTGCCCCGGCTCATCGTCGACACGCCGGGCGGCATGGGCAAGGTCCCCATCGGCCCCGACTGGATCGTCTCGCGCTCGCCGGGGCGCACGCGGCTGCGCACGCACCGCGGCGTCGAGGTCGACTACCTCGACCCGCGCTGACGCCCGCGCCGCGCGCCATCTCGGCTAGGCTCGCGGGCTCCATGTCGCTCTCCTCGACGCACCAGGCCCCCACCACCACCCTCGCCGAGGACCTGCGCGCGCTCGCCGCCTGCCCGCGCGAGCTCTGGCTCGTCTACCTCGCGACGTTCCTCGAGTACCTCGGCATCTTCTCGTTCCTGCCGACGCTGCCGCTCTGGCTCTCGGGCGACTTCGGCATGGGCGACAAGGAGGCGGGCAACTGGGCGGCGACCTTCTCGCTGCTCGTCACGCTCTTCGTGTTCCTCGTCGGCTCGATCGCCGACACGCTGGGCGTGCGGCGCACCCTCGTCATCTCGTTCACGCTCGCGGCCGTCACGCGCCTCGCGATGTCGCTCGCGCCCACGCCCGCGACGGCCGTCGCCGCGCTGCTCGCGTTCGGCTTCGCCTACGCGACCACCTCGCCCGTGTTGCAGACGGCGGTGCACCGCGCGTCGAGCGCGCGCACGCGCGCCTTCGCGTTCTCGCTCTGGTACGTGAGCTTCAACCTCGGCGGCGCGCTCGCCGGCCCGATGATCGACGCGACGCGCCGGGCGTTCCTCGACCCGACCACCCACAAGCTGGGCCTGCGCACGCTCGACCTGCCGCTGCTCGGCGCGCGCACGCTCTCGGCGCACGCGGCCATCCTCGGGCTCGGCTTCCTCGCGGCCACCGCGGCGGTGCCCGTCGTGCTGATGCTGCGCAAGGGCTTCGAGGACCGCCAGGACGCCGACGCGCCGCACGAGGCCGACAAGAAGACGACCCCGCTGCGCGCGCTCGGCGAGGCGGTGCGCGACCGCTCGTTCTGGCGCTTCATGCTGCTGCTCGCGCTGCTGTGCCTGGTGCGCATGATGTTCCAGCACATGCACTTCACCTGGCCGAAGTACGTGCTGCGCGAGCAGGGCGACACGTTCCCGGTCGGCACCGTCTGGTCGCTCAACTCGCTGCTCATCCTCGGCCTCGCGCCGCTCGGCACGGCGCTGACGCGCAAGCGCCGCCCGCTCGACGTGCTGCTGCTCGGCGCGTTCCTCTCGGCGGCGAGCCCGTTCGTGCTGTGCTTCGGCTCGTCGCTCCCCGTGCAGATCGCGATGATCCTCGTGCTCACCGTGGGCGAGGCGCTCTGGTCGCCGCGCCTCTACGAGTACAACCTCTCCATCGCGCCGCGCGGGCGCGAGGCGACGTACGTGAGCCTCGCGGCGCTCCCTTATTTCCTCGCGAAGTTCCTCGTCGGGCCGACGTCGGGCTACCTGCTCGAGCGCTTCTGCCCCGAGCACGGTCCGCGCCAGGCGGCGCTGCTCTGGTTCATCATCGGGCTGACCACGATGGTCGGCCCCATCGGCATCCTCCTCGCGCGCAAGACGATCGAGGGGCCCGCCACCCGCGCGCCGTCCGAGGCCTGACGAGCGCCTCCGCGGACGGGCGGAGGCCAGAGGGCAGGGCGCGCGATTCGCGCTAGGTTTCGGTGGTGCGACCCCGCCTCTCCCGTCGTCACGCGCTGCTCGGCGCAGGCGCCGCCGCGTCTGCCGCCGGCGCGGGGTGGATCGCGCTGCGACCCCCGCGCGCGACGGTGCGCGAGGTCGCGAGCGTCGTGCCCGCGCTCGCCACCCGCGACGGCGCGGGCGTGAAGCTCGCGCGGCTCGTCGGCGGGCCGATGCTGCCGATGCTCGACCCGTTCCTCCTGCTCGACGAGTTTCGCTCGCGCCACGCCGAGGACTTCGCGCGCGGGTTCCCCGACCACCCGCACCGCGGCTTCGAGACGGTGACGATCATGCTCGACGGCCACGTCGTGCACCAGGACAGCGTCGGCAACCGGGGCGACATCGCGGGCGGAGGGGTGCAGTGGATGACCGCCGGTCGCGGCATCATCCACTCGGAGATGCCGCGCGCGGGCGAGGCGAGCGGCGAGCTCTTCGGCTTCCAGCTCTGGGTCAACCTCCCGGCGCGGCTGAAGATGACCGCGCCGCGCTATCAGGACGTGGCCTCCAAGGACATTTCCGAAGTAACCGACGACGACGGCACC